>JALXCH010000465.1:0-6732 GCA_026991005.1 Calditrichia bacterium
TTCCGGGGAGCGAACCATTCCGGTGCGGGATGGAATATCGGTCTATCCGGATGTAACCCCGGGACGGGGACCTCTGGGGGGAATTTACACCGCCTTGCTTCACACCACCACTCCGTATCTGTTAACGCTGCCCTGCGATGTACCTCTCCTTCCTGCTGCAGTACTGCGGCAACTTAATCGCTATATTTCTTCCGGACGCCCGGTGGTGGCAGTGTCTCACAAGGGTCTGGAACCTCTGGTGGCAGTGTGGCCCCGGGAAGCACTCCCCACAGTACAACAGTGCCTGGAAACCGGTCGGCTTAGCCTGCGTCAGCCTCTGCATCAGTTGCAGGCAGTTGAGGTCGTTCTTCCCCGGGAAATGAAAGAAGATTACCAGCCCGAGTATTTTTTGAACATCAATACCCGGGCAGATTTACAGATGCTCTTTTCTTTCTTAGAAAGGCAGGGAATGTATGAAACGCTCTGAGGTTCGGGAAAATATTGCCCCATCCCTAACGGAAAGTGGCATTCACAGCACCACGCGGGATACGGTAGTCATTGCGGTTTTTGGTGCATTATGGGGATTGATGGAAATAACCATTGGCGTCACCCTGAAGGGATTGCGCATCCCCATGGGCGGCGCCATGCTGACCTCTCTTTCGGCCATTATTTTTCTCACCGGTCGCTATTTCGTCCCACGCCGCGGCTCCATTTTAATGATGGGAGCCGTGGCGGCTATTCTGAAAATTTTCTCCATTGGAACCGTTATCGCCGGACCTTTCCTGGCCATTCTCATTGAAGCCGGTGTGGGAGAAGTGCTGGTCTCCCTGCTGGGCATCCATCGGGTAAGTTTCATGATTACCGGAAGTACCTTGCTTCTGTACACCATCATCCACCCGTTTCTTTCCCAGGGAATTGTGTTTGGCACCAACATATATCGGATTTATCTGGAAACGTTTACCCGTATTGCGCAGATTTTACATCTGGATCCGCACCGATTGCTACTTATTGTGGCTATTTACGCCGGTGTGCATGCTTTAATGGGAGCTGTGGCCGGCTGGGTGGCATTTACCCTTTCCCGCATGGTTGATGAAGAGTTTCGCCGGTTAAAAGAGGCTGGAGGTGAAGCATGATTAAACGGTACGCGTTTTTCTCCGGAATTTTAGGCGTGATGGCGCTCAGTAGTTCTATTCACAACTTCATGTACCTGGTACCGCTGGCTATGGCGATAGTGCTGCTGGTGGACCGGCGGGCGTTATTCATCCTTCTGCGCTGGAAATTTCTCCTTTTCCTTTCCCTGCTGGTGTTTGGCATTCCTTTATTTATCGGGCAGCGAGATGGCCTGTTCCTGGACATCCCTTATTCCCGCGAAATCTTTCGCATGAGTGTGGAGATGGCCAGTCGCAGTGTTATTCTTTTAATGGCAATCAAAACCTTCACCGGAAACATTTCTGTAGAGCAAATGTCTCAGGGATTTCAGCGGTTGCGCCTGCATCGTTTTAGCGAGGTATTTTCGCTATCCATGAACATGCTTCCCCGCATTCGCCAGATTGCGCTGGAAACATTTCAGGAGTTTCGCCAGGATTCCCGGGGTGGATTTCGTATGAAGGAAGCCTTTCACCTGCTGGCACTCCTCATCGCCCGGCTGCTTCATTTCGCCGAAAAATATGCCACCTCGGAAAATCAATTACAAAATCCGTCGTAAGTTCTTTCCCGAAAAATTTTAACCCGGTCGATAGGAGGAGAACTGATGAGGCGAGCTCTTTGTGTTCTTCTAATTTTACTTGTAGTTCGTCCTGGGGTGTGGGCAGGGGAGAAATCAGAAGCGGTGACGGACAGCATCCCGGTGTACCACCTGGGCGAGATTGTTGTGGAAGCCCCTTCGGAAAATAAAATCCGCACCGCAACGATCCACACGGTAGCTGCTAGCACCATACAGCGGTTGGAAATGCGCGCTGTGCCCTCTGCCTTAAACTTTGTGCCCGGGCTGTATCTTTCCCACTCCCAGAAAAACGAAACTACCTTACAAATTCGGGGATTTGCTCAGCGCCAGATTAGCGTGTATCTGGATGGTGTACCGATTTCCGTGCCGTTCGACGGATTGCTCGACCTCTCACAACTGGTGGGCGATGACTACCGCAGCATTCGGATTTCCCGAGGGGTATCTTCCATTCTGTACGGAGCCAATACCCTGGGGGGAACGGTAAACATCCTCACCGGTAGTGCCGGGTTTGCTCCGGGGATGCAGGTGCGGCTGGAAGGTACCAGCGGAAATCATTTTTACGGCAGAGCGCGTTTTTCGCTGCATCCCGGCCGCTGGAATCTTTTCCTTTTGGCCAGCCTGGATACAGCTGCAGATTTTCGCCTCCCGGCCGGTACCCCGGAGATGCCCAACGAAGAGGGAGGCTCACGGGACAACAGCGCTTTTCGTAAGGAAAATTTCCTGCTCAAAGCAACTTACGCCGTGAATGCTTATCACCAATTGGGGGTTCTTTTCAGCTTTATCAACAATTCCTTCGGGGTACCGCCCAACGCCCTGAGTTCCCGTCCCCGGTACTGGAAATTCCCCGAATGGAAAAAGTTTCTGCTGGGATTCAACACACGGCATCAGTTCGGAGAAAGAGCAAGCCTGCGTACGGTGTGGTTTGCGGACAGATACCGCAACCGCCTGGAATCCTACGACGACGCCACCTACACCACCCAGACCCGCCGCTATGCCTTTACCTCCATTTACGACGATTATTCCCTGGGGGTAATGCTCTACCCTTCCTTTTCTGTCCTTCCTGTGGGTAAAACAAACGCCATTTTTTCGTTTAAGCACGATGTCCATCGAGAAGCTTCCGGAGAACAGGAGCCCTTCGAGGCGTATTCGGCGCAAACCGTAACCGCCGGTTTGGAACAGTTAATTCACCTCTCCGAGCAATGGGATGCGGTGGTAGGTGTGGATGGCGATTATTTGCGTCCCGTAAAGGTAGCGCGGGGGAGTTTGCGCGATCCCATTTTCCTGATGAATGCCCAGCTGGCGCTGCAGTTTCGACCGGATGGAGAATGGCAGGTGCATGTGGCGATGGGAAGTAAAAGCCGCTTCCCAACCCTCAAGGAGCTATACTCCGAGCGATTGGGTACCAGCATTGCCAATTCCGATTTAAAAGAGGAGCGTTCCTGGAACAACGAACTGGGGGTGTTGTGGCAGCATGGGAACTGGCACGTGCAAACAGCGCTGTTTTACAACCGGCTGCGGGACCTGATTACCATGCGGTATCTGGAGGGGGGCGTGCGTCAGATGCAGAATGTGGGGCGCGCCGAGCTCTCGGGTGCTGAGCTCGCACTTCGCTGGCAATCCTCCGGAGCCCGGCTGGAAGCGAACTATACCTATTTACTGGCAAAAGATATTTCCCCGGAACGCACTTCCTCGCATCTGGAATATCGTCCCAAACACCGCTTCAATTTTTTGGGTGCCTTCCCTCTGTTCGCTGGCATAGAAGGGGGACTGGAATTAAGCTACGCCGGTGACCAGTATTTTGTGAATCCCGATACCCGCAAATGGGAAAAGTTGAACGATTTTGCTGTGATGAACCTGCGACTCAGTTATCAGCCTTTTCCATTATTTCAGGTGTATTTCCGGGTAAATAACCTCTGGGATCGTTTTTATTACAGTGAATATGGCGTGCCCATGCCGGGTCGGGAATTTATTGCCGGAGTGCGCATCGGGAAATGAGGCGCCGGGGAGAGATGTTGCGCATTGTGCTGGTGGTGGGTAGGAAAAACAGCGGCAAAACGGCTTTTTTGAAAGAGCTAGCAAAGCGTGCCAGAGAAAAAGAGTTGTTGGTGGGTGGTATTCTCAGCGAAGCGGATATGCGCCACGGGCGGAAATGGCGCTACTGGATGCGGGATGTGCGCAGCGGACAGCGTCAAATTCTGGCAACTCACTCACAAAAAGCGGATTCGGAATTGCGGGTGGGACCCTACCAGTTCCGTACCGCGGCTTTTCAGGAAGCGGAACAAATATTCCGTCGCTCTCTGGAATGCGATGTTCTTTTTCTGGATGAATACGGTCCGCTGGAAGCACGTGGAGAAGGTTTTCGGCACATTTTGAATTTTTTGCTCAAAAAGTATCGGGGCATTTTAATGATCACCGTCCGTCCTGCCCTGCTGAATCATCTAAAAGAGGAGGTATTTGAGCAAATCAAATCTGGGAAAAATGTTGAGGAGTAGAGAATCGGATGATTTGCATTGTTTTTTAATAGATTAAATCCGGAGGGATTATGAACAGGGAGACACCGATGGAAGGGAAAATTGTTCTGGTTACCGGCGCCACCGATGGGATAGGTCGGCAGACGGCACTGGAGCTGGCACGGCTGGGAGCTCAGGTAATTGTCCATGGGCGCAATCCGGAGAAGGCAGAAAGGGTGGCGGAGGATATTCGCGCCCGGAGCGGAAATCCCCGGGTGGAAGTGCTGGTGGGAGATCTGGCCTCAATGCGGCAAATTCGGCACATGGCAGATGAATTCCGGAAACGCTTCTCCCAATTACATGTTTTAATTAACAATGCCGGTGTGTACGAATCCACCCGGCGACTTACTGAAGATGGTTTCGAAATGACCTTTGCCGTGAACCACCTGGCGCCGTTTCTTCTTACGGGATTGTTGTTACCTACCCTTTTGAGCAGCCAGCCCGCGCGTATTGTTACCGTAAGCTCCATGGCGCATGCCCGTCAAATAGATTTCGATAATTTGCAGGGGGAGAAAGGTTACAGCGGATATGGTGCGTACTCCCTGAGCAAATTGTGTAATATCCTGTTTACTTTTGAACTGGCGGAAAAGTTAAAAGGTACAGGAGTAACCGCCAACTGTTTACATCCGGGAGTGATTAACACCAAGTTGCTGCGGGCCGGATGGGGTATGGGCGGAGCGCCGGTGGAAGAAGGGGCACGAACCAGTGTATATTTAGCCACTGCCCCGGAACTGGAGGGCGTAACCGGTAAATATTTTTCTAACTTACGGGAAACGCATCCCGCGGCCATTGCTTACGACAAGAAGGTACGCCGCAAATTATGGGAATTGAGCGAGGCAATGACCGGTTTCCGCTACCAGGATGTGCTGCCACAACAGTAGAGTGGATGTTATATCAGAATGATTTTGTTTTTTTGACAGGATTAACAGGATTGACTGGATTTTGAATTCAAGAGAATTGAGATTTAAAAGATGGTTGTTCTTTGTGTCTCCTGCTGTTAACCTTATTTAACCGCACAGAGCGCGTAGCAGGTGCAGTAAACGCAAAGGGTTACATTTTACTTTCTACATCACGTCCTTTGCTCATTTTTTGTGCCCCTTGCGGTTAATCTTTTTTAGCCCCGAAGAACACAAAACAGGTGCAGAGAACGCAAGATGTCGTTGCCCCTAAGGCTCTGTGAGCGAGCGGAATGCGGTGGAGCGAAGCAATCTTCTGTCACCACAGATCAAGAATTTGTTTTCCTGGTAGTTTTCCAGCAAAAGGAATGTTCCAGATTGCTTCAGCGCTCCACCCCTCTGAAATTTCTTAACTTACTTATTGTATGGAAGAGAATTCTTTAACTTTTATCATTTGGCTTTAAAATCCCCGACCCGGGAGAGCCGGGTTACAAAATAGCAGAACCATTTGCCGCTTTGGGCGCTACCAATACAATAGTTAAACTGCTTGTTTTATTTTGCTTATCCCTCCATCACCTTAACCCACAGCTTCCGATGCCGTGGCCCATCGAATTCGCAAAAATAAATTCCCTGCCAGGTGCCCAGTTGAATCTGACCGTTTTCAATAATCACCGTAAGCGAGGGTCCCACCAGAGAGGATTTAATGTGTGCAGCAGAGTTTCCTTCCAGATGGTGGTAATTGTCGTTAAAAGGGATAACTTTGTTCAGTTCCATTAAAATATCGTGCACCACACTGGGATCCGCATTTTCGTTGATCGTCACACCGGCTGTGGTATGAGGGACAAAAATGTGGCACACTCCAGACTTAACCCCGCTCTCCCGCACCACCTGCTGAATTTCGCGGGTCACATCCACAAATTCAGTTCGAGAATGGGTGGGTACACTCAGTTTAACCAGCATGGCAATCTCCCTTTTTCTGTTTTTCGAAATTTAGAATAAAGAATTTTCTTCGGGCAATCTCATTTTATTTTCTACCACCAAATTCAATCCACCACAAATCGGGGAATCCCCCAATTGATGCGGGTAACAAATTCGTAATTGATGGTTCCCACCAGAGACGCCAGATGCTCGGCCGTGATGCGTTCCCGACCCTGCTGTCCCAGAAGAACCACTTCTTCCTCCAGTTCAACCCCGGGAATATCGGTAATATCCACCATCATCAGGTTCATACAAATGCGTCCCCGTACCGGTGCCCGCTGTCCTTTAATGAGCACATAACTCTGGTTGCTTAAACGGCGGTCGTACCCATCGGCATATCCCACCGGCAGTACCGCAATGCGAGAATCGCGAGTGGTCTGGTAGGTGCAGCCGTACCCGATGCACTGGCCCCGGCGCACTGTTTTGAGCTGAGTCACCCGGGTCTTCCAGGTAAGCACCGGGGCCAGCAGCCGCTCGTCCCCGGTTTGATGAATGGTTTTGTAGGAAACCAGGGTTTCCCGCGATGGCCACAAACCGTACTGGCTGATCCCCAGCCGTACCATGTCGAAATGGGTCTCCCGAAAAAGTAAAATTGCAGCCGAGCAAGCCGTATGTTGCCGGAGGTTAGGAAATCCCCTCTGGCGAA
>JALXCH010000465.1:6742-13955 GCA_026991005.1 Calditrichia bacterium
GAATTCCGGAATATCTTCTGTTTCCATCCCCTGGCGGTGGGTACCGGTTTCCAGTTTCAGGTGAAGGCGAATCGAGCGATTTGTCTGGCGGGTAAGCCGGTCCAGCTCCTGCAGGGTTTCCCGGGTAAAAATGGCTAACCGGAAATTCCCTTCAATCACTTCGGATAAGCGGGAGCGCAGCACCGGTCCCATGATGAGCACATCCTCCCGAAAGCCTGCCCGGCGCAGTTCCAGCGCCTCATCCAATGCGTGTACACAAAAGGAACGTGCACCATTCTCCCGGGCCAGCCGGGCAATGGACAGCATTCCGTGCCCGTAAGCATTGGACTTAACCACCGCACAAAGCTCCACTTCCGGGGAGAGGAGCTTCCTGAAAAACGCCATGTTCTGCCGATAGTGAGAAGCCGAAATTTCAATCCAGGTCGTACATTGTTCTGGGGTTACACTGGAATTCGGATACACAGTCTGCTCTCTGTTTTTGTGGTTGATTGGGTTTCCAAACGCTTCGGAAAATGAGTATTTTTTAATACTTACGTAATCTGCAAATCGATGGTAAAAAATCCATCCTGCACACTGGAATTCACATTTTATGCATCCCAATTTTTTACAGATTGGTATTTCAACTTCCGAGTCAATAACAAGCCAACGAAATCAAGAGGCTGTGTGAAAATGAAAATCAGAAAAATATTTAATCAATATCATGCATATTTAAATTTACCATATTTATGTAAAACTGCGGCAGTAAAAAGCGTAGAGTTATTTTTATTCCTTACTGAATTTAGTGTTTTTCTACGGACTCTATGACTCCATCATTAAGTCAACAACACAAGAATATTTTGTATCTGTTCATTTTCACAAATCCTAAAATTCAAGGCATATCTTTTAAAAATATCAATTTGCACTGATTTTTATTATAGCCACGAGCTTGAGCTCGTGGATCTCAGAATCCACCTCAATAAATCAGGCTTTAGCCTAATATGGGGCTAAAGCCCAATTTGTAGTATGGTCCTTTAGTTCCCCGAGCTAAAAGCTCGGGGCTATATTTTACTTTGAATGATAATGAATAAATATTCTGTTGACATAGCATTTTTACACAGCCTAATCAATTTCCGTGCTAAATCACAATGTTCTTCAAAAATAACAAAAACAGAGGCATAAAAGAAAGCAGGAAAGCAAATCCTGCGATTCCGGAAAATTTTAAAACTGTAAGATAAATTACTTGAATTAGTGCCGGGAAGGTATTACTTTGTAGTGCAAATGTTAGGAGTCCTAATTAATATATCGATGTACTAAATTCTGGAGGAAGATATGCAACGGTTTCACATAGTAAGCCTGGCAATATTGGTGGCGTTTTTTCTGGGAATGGAGAATGGATTTACCCAGGAGCATCCGGAGCACCCGGAACACCCTGCACACCGTGGAGCAGAACATCCCGGTTCATCTCAAAAAATCACCAAAGATCGTTTGGCTCAGGCCATCGAGCAGTATGTGCAGCAAGAAGCAAAATTGAAGGGTGGTTATTTCCTTTTCTACGATGCGCAGGAGAAGAAGCCACTTCTGCTCACGCTGGACAGGGTGCACAAGGAGCGCCTGGCGCAGATTTCCGATGATGTGTATTTCGCCTGTGCGGATTTTGCCTCGGCAGATGGGCACACCTACGATCTGGATATTTTTATGAAGGGCACCGATGCGGAACACCTCACGGTGACCCAGATAACCCTTCATAAAAAAGACGGAAAAGCCCGCTACACCTGGAAGAAGGTGGGGAATTTCTGGAAACGTATTCCGGTAAAATAGGCCATAATACGTGCCGGTGGGAATCGGGAGATTCCTGCCGGATTATATTTTCACGGGCAGTTTCAAGTGTCACAAAATTCTCCGTTCATTTTGATGAGGAATTGTAAAGTGCAAAAGGAATTGTTTTTGGTTATATCCGCAGGTATAATGGGGTCTCTTATTCTGTTAATGGGAATTCAATTTTCCAGCAGGGCAGACAATCCGCATGAGCATTTCAGGCACGGGAGGGAATTTTGTTACAAGGTTGTGTTTGAGGAAATTCCCCGCTTACAGGATTCTCTTTTTGTATGGATTCCTTTGCCCCAATCCAACCGTTACCAGACAATACGAAACCTGAAGGTGCATTCGCCGGGGATGGTTCGGCAAACCACCGAACCGGAATATGGCAACCGGATGCTGTTTGTGCGCGGTCTTGCCAGGGAATTTGCAGGGCAGAAAATTCGGATTCAATTTGCTTTTCGCCGCAAAGAAGTTCGGCACGGTGGACCCTACGACCGCAGCATGAGTTACGGGGGGCATGCCACACTTCAGCGCTATCTGGAACCGGATAGTCTGGTTCCTATTGACGGGGAGATTGCCAGGCGTGCCCGGGAGGTAGAACATCGGGTTGGGAAAAGCAGTGTGTACCAATTAGCCCATGCCCTGTTCAGGGATGTGCTGCAATCCATGAAATACGACAAATCCGGTAGCGGCTGGGGACGCGGCGATGCCCTGTTCGCCTGTGATGCGGGGCGCGGGAATTGCACCGATTACCATTCCCTATTTGTAGGGATGGCACGGGCGCTGGGCATTCCCGCACGGTTTATTATTGGATTTCCCCTCCCTGCTCAACCCGGAGACCAGGCAATTTCCGGTTACCACTGCTGGGCGGAATTCTGGGATGAAACCCGTGGCTGGGTGCCTGTGGATATCTCCGAAGCGGACAAACATCCTGAAAAAAGAGAATTGCTGTTTGGGGGATTGGATTCCCTGCGCATTGAGTTTACCATGGGGCGGGATATTCAGTTGGCACCTCCTCGCACCAAACACCGGTTAAATTATTTCATTTATCCTTACATGTTGCTGGGAGGCGAGCCATTCCGGGGGTATCGAACGCATTTTTCGGTGAGCCGGATATCAGAAAAGAATGTGTCCGGCATCCCTATCGGGAGTACCGGACACTAACACCGCTCATTTCATTTCTACTTCGGTCATCCAGAAGTCGTGTTTGTTGCAAAAACTGGTAGCGTATAGCTTCTTGAACTTCTTATCCGGAAGCTCGTAGGACGAAACCGCTTCCTTGTCCGTTGGCTGGAAGGTCTTGGCGCCAATTACCGTCCCATCGTCGCCCACCAGCGTATGGCGCACAATGTAATGAGCCTGGGACATAGGATGTTTGGTGGTAATGGTGACTTTTTTACCATCCACTTCCACCACCGGCGCATGGCTGCCTACTTTCTTCTTCCACTGTCCGGGATCCTCGGATGTGTAAATAATTCCGGAGGGTAATCCGTCTATTTTAGCCAGAGCCGGAGTGGTTTTACCCAGAGCCAGTCCCCCGGCAACCACCAGCGTGGCTTTTAGAAAATCTCTGCGTTTACTCATCGTAGTACTCCTTTATTTTGGTTAATTAAACCTTTTTGTGTTTGTACTCTGTAATATTAATAAAGCTTCTTTATTTTATCAAGAAGGGATTTGTTTCAGGCCCGGTCGATTGTTCCAGATCCCGGCACATTGCTCCCCTTCCTTGAAATTTAAATTGTAAAATTGCAGGTTAAAGAATTATTTTCTGAAGGTTGAAGATGCGGTCGGCAGAATGAACGAGCAAATAGCCGGGTAGATGAGGTGTTTGTGAACAAAGAAAGACATAGCCTCTTTGGTTTTTGGGTGCGTTAATTTGTGATTTGAAATCTTATTGTGTGATTTGCGATTTGAGCTCTGGAATTGTTCTCTCTGGTTTGGTTATTTTGGGATAAAATTAGTTAATTTTTTAATGAAAAATTGACCTTAGGAGCAACTACGTTTGGAAAGGGAAACGGAACCTCTGGAAGCTCGAATTCAGCGGGTATTTCGGGCGCAGAAAAAGAACCGGTTTGCGGTGGCTCAAACCACTGTGAAGCAGCGGCGAGCGAAGCTAAAGCGGGTGTTGAACTGGATTTATGACCATCGAACTGAGATTCAGGATGCGCTGCTTGCGGATTTCAGAAAGCCCCGGGAGGAGACGGATTTAACCGAGATTTACGTGGTGGTTTCCGAGATAAAGCATGCTTTGCGTCACCTGCGCCGCTGGATGAAGCCCCGCCGGGTGCCTCCCACCCGCACCATGCTCACCACCCGTGCCTGGATTCGTTACGAGCCGCGTGGGGTGGTGCTGATTCTGGCTCCCTGGAATTTCCCCTTTAACCTGACGGTGGGGCCATTTGTCTCGGCACTGGCGGCGGGCAATTGTGCTATTCTGAAACCTTCGGAATACGCGCCGCACACTTCGCACCTTATCTACCGCATGATTAGTGAACTTTTCCCGGAAAATGAAGCGTCCGTTTTCGAGGGCGACCACACCGTGGCGGCTGCTCTGCTGCGGCAACCGTTCGACCATATCCTGTTTACCGGGAGTACCGCGGTAGGTAAATTTGTTATGAAAGCGGCTGCCGAGCACCTTACCACGGTGACGCTGGAGTTAGGCGGCAAATCGCCGGTTATTGTGGACCGCAGCGCCAACCTCAAAGATGCGGCACGAAAAATTGCCTGGGGCAAGTACATGAACACCGGACAAACCTGCATTGCCCCGGATTACCTGCTGGTACATCAGGATATTCACGAAGAGTTTGTAGTGCTCCTGAAGGCCGAAATTCAGCACCTTTACGGAAGTACAGTACCGGAGCGCCAGCGCAGCCCGTATTACGCCCGTATCGTCGATACCCGGCACTACCAGCGGCTCCATGGTTTACTGGAGGATGCTCTGGCTCATGGCGGTCGCATCGAAATCGGTGGACATACCGATGCTTCCGAGCGCTACATCGATCCCACCGTGGTAACCGGGGTTTCGCCTGATTCGGCCCTGATGCAGGAGGAAATTTTCGGGCCTATTCTCCCGGTGATTCGCTACCAGGATGCCTGCGCTACTCTGGATCTCATCCATCGGCTGGAAAAACCACTGGCTCTGTACATCTTTAGCCGCGACCGGCAAACCATCGACTGCTTAATAAATAACACCCAATCCGGTGGCGTGTGTATTAACGATGTAGTGCTCCATTTCCTGCACCTGAATCTGCCATTTGGGGGCATTAATAACAGCGGACACGGCAACGCCCACGGATTCTATGGCTTCCGCGCCTTCTCTCACGAACGGGCCGTGTTAAAACACGGTGCCCTTAGCCCGCTGAAACTTCTGTATCCCCCGTACACCCCTACCGTCCGAAAACTCATAAACTTTCTTTTAAAGCACTGGTAAGATGTTTCAATTCCTATTCCAGACAGAAGAGCACATTCACCGATACCAGGCCAGGAAACTTTTTGAAATCCGTAAAGAAGCCTCGCGGCTGTTTTGTTGAATATTTACATTCAAAATCATAAATTTTACAGGATTGTTTTTATGAATTATAGCGTTTTTTAATAGATAGAGTCGCGCCTGTAAATATTAACTCTTGCGCTGGCAGCACATCGCATATTTTAGCTTGCTGTTTTAAATTATATCGAAAAATTGTGAGGAGAAGTTATGCCAATAACCGCCTCAGGGGGACTGGATTACGATTTTGTCGTTATCGGCTCCGGATTTGGAGGGTCGGTCTCTGCCTTACGATTGGTAGAGAAAGGATATCGGGTGTTGGTCTTGGAGAAAGGCAAACGCCTGCAGGCCGAAGATTTCCCCACCACGAACTGGAACCTGAAACGATGGTTCTGGTTACCTTCCTTGAAATTTTTTGGTTTGTTTCGAATTTCCTTTTTCCGCCACATCACGGTGCTTTCGGGTGTGGGGGTGGGAGGAGGTTCTCTGGTTTATGCCAACACCTTGCCCATTCCCAAACGGGAATTTTTTACCGCTCCCAGTTGGGGGCATCTGGCGGATTGGGAGAAGGAGCTGCGTCCTTTTTACCAGACGGCACGACGGATGCTGGGCGTGACTCGAAATCCCCGCCTGGAAACAGGGGATCTGGCGTTGAAGCGCCTGGCCGAGGAGTTAGGCAAAACCGATGCCTTTGAACCTACAGAAGTCGGGGTGTTTTTTGGCGATCCGGAGCAGCGGGTACCGGATCCCTATTTTGGAGGAGAAGGACCGGAACGCCAGGGTTGCCGTTTTTGTGGGGGATGCATGACCGGTTGCCGGTATGAGGCAAAGAATTCACTGGATAAAAATTACCTGTATCTGGCCGAAAAACGTGGCGCACGGATTCAAGCCGAATCACAGGTAATCAATGTGCAGCCGCTGGATGGGCAGGATGGTGCCACCGGTTATCGGGTGGTCTGGCGGAAATCCACCACGTATTTCCCCGAGCGGAGTTCGGTAACCACCCGGGGAGTGATTTTTGCCGGAGGTGTACTGGGTACGCTTCCTCTGTTGCTAAAGCTTAAAAAGCGTTCCCTGCCCCGGCTATCGGACCGCCTGGGCAGCGGTGTGCGCACCAATTCCGAAAGTTTAATTGGCATTACCACTACCGATAAATCCACTGAATTTTCCAACGGTCTGGCCATTGGTTCCATCCTGCATACCGATGCCCACAGCCATGTGGAACCGGTCAGGTATGCTGCCGGTTCCGGGTTCTGGCGTCTGCTCATGTCGCCCATGGTGTCGGGGCGCTCCGCCGTGGGACGTTTGCTCAATGTGATGCGGGAGATTCTCTCACATCCCGTTCAGGGTTTGCGGACTTATCTGGTGGATGATTGGGCAAAACGTACTCAGATATTGCTTTTCATGCAAACGCTGGACAGTACCCTGCGGTTTACCCGTGGTGTGTGGGGCATGCGCTCCCGCCTGGACGAAGGCAAAGCCCCCACCGCCTTTATTCCCGAAGCACAGGAACTGGCCCGGCAATATGCCCGCATCGCAGGGGGACGCCCCACAGTGCTGCTTACCGAGACCCTGCTGGGCATCCCTACCACTGCGCACATTCTGGGTGGGGCCGTTATGGGTCGCACCGCCCGGGAAGGCGTCATCGACCGGGATAACCGGGTGTTTGGCTATCGCAACCTGTACATCTGCGACGGCTCTATGATTTCGGCCAATCCCGGAGTAAACCCCAGCCTTACCGTTACCGCCTTAACCGAGCGTGCCATGAGCAAAATACCACCGAAAGGGAGAAACAGCGGTGATTCAAAGTAAAGCTGTATGGAAAAATGTTGGATGAAGGGTGGAGGATATTTAAGGATGAACAGTGTAAGATATTTATCTATTTAAAATATTAAATAGATAAATTTTTTCAATATTATTAAATTCTTGTGG
>JALXCH010000466.1 GCA_026991005.1 Calditrichia bacterium
GAAGATGTGGCTTATTACCTGCTCCGCCTTTCCGAAGAAAGATTTTTTAACGACCCTGTGGTTCAATACGGTTATTGCCGGGGATTGGAACCGGTGCGCTATGTGGAAGAAATTCTGGAGCGTTTTACTCAGTATCAGCAGTTAATTGCGAGCGTAAACCGAATGCTGCCGGATTAATTGGTACGATTCTGAATTCCGCGATAAACAGAGAAAGGATGAAGAATGGACTGGATACGAGTTACCAACGAAAATGAAGCCAGCGGTAAATTGCAGGAAATATATCGCGAGACGATCAATCGGCGCGGTAAGCTCTCCAATATCATGCGGATTCACAGTCTGAATCCGGCTTCGATGAAGGCCCACATGGATTTGTACCTTGCGGTGATGTTTCAGCACTCCGGGTTAAAGCGTCCCGAACGAGAGCTATTGGCGGTGGTGGTGTCCCTGTTAAACCGATGTGAGTATTGCATTCACCATCATGCGGAAACGCTCAATTTTTACTGGAAAGATGAAAGCAAAATTCGTCGGCTTATCGACGATTATACCAGCTTCCCGTTTAATGAACGTGAACGTGCTCTGGTAAGGTTTGCAAAAACGCTTACCCTGCATCCGGCGGAAACCAGTGACGCAGACGTGAACCAACTGCACCAGGCGGGATTTTCCGATACCGATATTCTGGATGCCACTCTGGTGGTCAGTTATTTCAATTTTGTAAATCGCGTGGCGAATGGATTGGGGGTGGAGTTCTCTCCCGAAGAAATGCGCGGCTATCGGTATTGATTTGCCTTTCCAATAAAACGAAAAAACCCCCTTCCTTTTCTGAAAAAAGAAAGAGGGTTTTTGTTTTATGCTTTTGCTATTTGGGTTTTACCTTGGAAGCCTGAATGTATCCTTCCTTTCCGCCTAACAGTTTGATCTTAATCCATTGTCCTTCTCGACGCAGCACGGGGAAAATAACACCTCCCGGCACCCTGGCAACCACTTCGCTGCCTTCCCGGGGTTCAGCATACACATTGACCCGCTCTTCGCGCTTTCCTTTTATCTCCACCCGTTTTGCGGTAATGTCCGTCATCTGTGCTATCGAAGTCTGGAATACATGGGGCTGAATCTCAATCCCAATTTGCTTTAAAGCGTTGGTGAATTCCAGATTTTTATTCACCCGCTGAATCGCTTTCTCGTATTTCCCTTCGTCGCGAAGCTGGTAAGCCATCTGGTAGTATTCCAGTGCCTGCTGGAAGTTGCCCACCACTTCGTTCACCACACCCAGATTATACAGCACTTTAGGATTGTAGGGGTCTTTGTCGTAAATGGATTTGTAAATCATATATGCCTTATCCACATCCAGATTTTCGGCCGCCTTGGCTGCTTTTTCGGCAATTTTGTCGAACGGCTTGGTTTTGATTTTTTCCAGTTCGTAGGATACCAGTTCATAGTGTGGGGTGAGGTAGTTCGCAATGTCCACACTTAATTTGCGCATCAACCCAATAACCATCTCGGTGACTGTGGGTAACTCTGCAATGGCACTTTCGCATTTTTTGGCTTCAGCCGATTTAGTCGCCTGGGTGCTTCCCAGAATTTCGCCGCTTTCCGTACCCACAACGCGCAGGGAAACGGTGACCGAAGCCGTGCGTTTTTTACAGGGAACCTTCTTCGTGAATTTTTGCCCTTTGTTTTTGTAGGTGCGCGTTTCCGTGAAATTTTGTTCCTGAGAAGAATAGGTGACCTTACCCATGACAATAGCATCCACCCCCAGCAGGCGTCCCAGGCTAACCGCCTGCGACTGATCCAGAAGACCGGACATGGTTAGTTGCTGTTCCTGAATCACCTGTTCCAACCGGCTGCGCTCGATTACATCGAAGACATTGGTGAATGTTCCCTCCTGCAGGGTCTTTCCTTCTTTCTTTCCTCCCATACCCAAAAATCCCGTAGCTATGGGATGAATTCCCCGGTCGTTATCGATGAGGTGAGTCACCAAAAAATCGGAAAATTGCTTCCCGTATTCACCCTGTCCTTCAAAATCCAGGACTGCAATGCGTTTTACCCCCGGAAATAACTGGGCGGGCGGTTTTAACACGAAAACCTTAATTTTTTTGTAAGAATAGGCCGGAGAAAACAGAACAAATAAAATGAAGATGGCAACCAGGCTTTTGTGAATGATGTTCCGGTTCATTTTATCCTCCTGAGCTATGTCTAATAAAACAAAAAGAAAATTTTCCCGATTGTCAACCTTTTTTGTTTTTTTCTTCCCTGAAAATTGGTTTGATAGTGTACATAATTTTGTTTAAAAAACGAAAAAGTATTAAGAAAAAAGGCAATATACTCCTTAGCTTTGTGGAAAAAATAAAACAATAGTAACCAAAATCCGAAGAGTATAACACCAAACTTTTTGTGAATGAAAATAGTGAATAAGAAATCGAGGTTCAAGAATTTTTGTTGGATAAACAAATTTTTATAGATGTTTTACAAAATAATTTTCCTGGTAGGCAAGCGAAAAAAACATTTTTTACAGGTCAATATCCGGAATTTCTACAAATCTCCAGGTGTAAAGGAATGTTTTCTGTTTAAATCGGGCGGGAAGCCTGCTATATTCCATTTCAGATGAAGAAAGCTTCCTGTCGTTTGGTAATCGCATCTATCGCATTAAGATCATTTTCTGCTCGCCCACATCCCGCCGCCATTATCGCTCCGGGTAATGAGTCCCTGCTCTCCCACCACAAAAACACGCGTTGTGCTATCTGTTTCTATCGCATCAATGCCATTCATGGGAACTCCGAACAGGGTAGTGTTCCAGTTCGCCCCGGCGTCATGGGTTCGTGCCACAGCTCCACCTCCATTCCACAATCGGCAGGCTGCAAATCCGGTATCAGAATCAATAAACTTCAGGGAGAGGATGCGCCCTTCGTTGCCATTCAGATAAAATACCGAAAAATTCCAGTTAACACCGGCGTTGGAGGTTGTCCCGAAAATGGGCTGAAAAATGGAATTTTCGCCGCCCACAAAACCGGTTCCGGTATCTACCATACAGGAGCCGAAAAATCCACCACCCATCATTCCGGACTGGAATACCGTCCAGGTTCGCCCGGCATCGTGAGAATAAAGAATTCCCTGATCCTGCGCCCCGCAAATGCCATTATTCCCAAAAAAGGAAACCGTACGCAGGGTACTGAATATCCCACTGGATACCGCCACCCAGCTACTGCCTCCATCCGTGGTGCGGTACATTTTTCCAGACTGTCCGACCACCAGGCCGGAATCTTCACTGAAAAAGTACACTCCGTATAAATTCGGTGCTCCAGCCGGAGAAACAGGTATCCAGGTGGTACCCCCATCTGTTGTCTTAATCACAACACCATTGTCTCCCACCACGTAACCCGTCTGTTCATCGGTAAAATACACTCCATTGAGACAGGTGGTTACACCGGAATTTAACGCCTCCCACCCCGTCTGAGCAGAACTAACTACGACCAGACAAATGAACACCAGAAAAAACATAATGAACGGTTTCATGATCTTCCCCGGATTTTGCTAAGACAAGAGAAAAAATGTTTGGAGAAAACGAATGCTATTTCTAATGAATGTTTCGTTGTTTCTAAAAACTTCGGGATGATTTATTTTGAGCGGCAATCATAGTAGTACTTTATGAACCTTAAGAATACTTGCACCGGATGGGTAATTAATAGAGAACTGAAATTTTCAATCAAAATATGGTATTTTTCTACCCCCGCTAATTCCAGGATTAAATCACATCTCCTTCAAGTTTTTCCGCTAAAAATAAAATGAACATCCCTTCATCAAATTTAATTTCTCTTGCCGGAGTTTACCATTTATTTCATTTTTTCGGTAAACTCCTCCAGAGACTTTGCCATTTTGGCTGTTTCCAGTAAAATTTCCAGTTTATCTACCGATTCAATGCGCTGAATCGTTTCCCGAATTTCTTTTTCCACTTGCTGAAATTTCAGCTCCAGAATATCCATAATTACTTTACGAAGTATTTTTTGCTTTCCTTTCAATTCTCCTTGCCGTAGTCCCTTCTGTAATCCCTGCTGTATCCCCTTCTGTAATCCCTGCTGTAATCCCTCCTGTATTCCCTGCTGTATTCCCTGCTGAATACCTTTCTCAATCCCTTGTTGAATACCTTGCTGGATACCCAACTGGATACCCTCCTTTTTCCCTTTCTCATAGCCTTTTTTTTCTACTAAAGATATAATCGACACCCCTTTGTCCTCCTCTATTTTATATATCTCATCGATTAATTGACTGT
>JALXCH010000467.1 GCA_026991005.1 Calditrichia bacterium
TATTTCGCCATTGCAATGTTTCTTCACCCTGAAGAATTTTTTCCCGGGTATCCAGTTGAACATCGATGCGATAATGAACGACCCGCTGAGAAAGAGGCGGATTAAAAATCGATGTTGTTTTACCCCATTGGGTGCACAAAAGGAGCATGCCCAAGATCCAGACAAACTGTTTCATAGAAAATCCTTCTCAAAATATGCTGCATCGAAATTTTTATCAACTCTGGGTGTGTACGGAAAAAGCGACCGCCTGGTTACGCCCCTGGCGTTTTGCCTGGTACAATGCCAGGTCTGCTTTGCGAATCAACACATCCACCTGGTCTCCATCTTCTGGATAGGTCGCAATTCCCAGGCTAATGGTCAATTTTTTCCCAGGTAATTTTTCCTTATTGGGGAAGGGAAAATTTTCCACAATCTGGCGGAGTTTGGAGGCAAACTTCAGGGCTTCGTTCTTATTTAATTCCGGCGTGATAATTACAAATTCCTCTCCTCCGTAGCGTGCCACAATATCGCTGGAACGTGTATTCTCCTTCATAAGCTGAGCCAAAAGCTGCAGGACACGATCTCCGGCCTGGTGTCCGAACGTATCGTTGTAGTGTTTGAAATAGTCAATGTCAATCATAATAATCGAGAATTGGGATTCATGGCGGAGGGCACGGCTTAACTCGTGTTTTAACTGGTGGTAAAAAAAACGGTAGTTGAACAAATTGGTGAGCGGATCGGTAATTGCTTCTCGTTCAGCCTTCACAAAAAGGAATTGTAATTCATCCATTAACAATATGTTCTGGTAGATGTAGCTTACTGAACGGAAGATAGTTTCCAGGAATTGGTGTTCAAACCAGGCGATGGGACGCCGGGAACGAAAATTGTCGATAAACACAAAACCGCCCCGGTAAAAATTTTCGTTGGAAAAATATTCTTTCATATTTTCCAGAATCAACTCCCGGTCGTAATCCTCCTGATCTTTCAGGCGGGGAATAATCGATTCCAGGTAGGGAAGCACCTGCTCTTGCAACTTCTGAGTCTGGGCGGGATTTAATGGCGTTCCCAGATATCCAAAAATGAATTCCGTGATGTGGAGGTCTTCTAATTTTTTCCGGAGATTCGCATTAGGAATCTGGGAGGGAGCATTCACAAAAAAAATCTGTCGGTTACGAAACATTTCCTGGAAAAAAGGATGATCGAAAGGGTAAGAGAAATGATCCCACTCTTCCTGAGGGATGCCAATGGCATAGTGAATTTTCATGCGGGAAACCTCGGCATCCACATCAATAAACGCGCAACGGTCGTATTTGAATTTATCCCAGATTTCATCAATGAGCATCTTTTTCAATTCTTCGGGATTGGTACAGACTTGCAACTGCGAAATTACTTCCAGAACTTTGCGCAGGTAATCGTTGTATTCTTGCAACTGGCGGGAAGTTTCGGCCAGTTTGCGATTGGTTTTTTCCAGTTCTTCTACTTTAGCGGTTAAATGATCCACCAGCTCTGCTTCGTACTGACTACGGAGAGACTCGCGGGCGGTTTCGGGAAGACTCTCCCGTGGTCCTTTTAAAAATTTAAAAATTTGCTCGGGAAGCAGCTTCGGGTTAATGGGTTTGGTGAGGTAGCCATCGCAACCTGCTACCAGCGTCATTTCACGAATCCGGGATTCCTTTAACCCGGTAAGCGCAATAACGATTATATCCTTCAATTCCGGTGTGTTTTTAATTTTAGTGGTAAGCTCGTCCCCTCGAATATCCGGAAGATTAATATCCATTAAAATAACATCAGGTTTCTCCTGATGCGCCATCTTCAAACCGTTCATTCCAGTTGCTGCATCCAGATAAACAAAAGGTGGTTTATCCAGTATTTTCCGCACCAGCATCCTGGAACTTAAATCGTCCTCAATGTAGAGCACTTTGATTGGTTTTGAAGAGTGTTTGACCAAAATTCTTCATCCAGTATTTTGCAGAAGAAATATTCTTCAATAATTAAGCTAAATTTTATTTAATATAGAATTTTTCAATCAAGCATGCAAGAACCATTTCTCCTAATTTTGGTATTGACTAGATTCCAGCGTTTTTCAACAACTGCTTTTATATTCCAAAGACTAAGGGCGATTTTACTTTTAAATGATGACACTTTCTTTACTTCCGGGAATATAATGTCACTTTTCTGCATATGAAAAAATTTGTAACCCCAATATCTATCATCCCATCTAACATCGAGTTTTGAATGAGACGAATGAAAGATTAAATGAAACAGAAGACACCATTGCAAAACACTTACGTAAATGTTTTTTCGAAAAAAGCACATTCATTTGTTGATTCCCATTCTCGATACATTTATTGGAGTCTGAATCTCCTATAAATTACAGAGGATAGTCGAAAATTTCGCCAGTTTTTTATGAGAAATCGTCTAAAAATAGGACAATCTCATGATTAATATCACATCACACCACCACAACAATTCACATAATATTTTAATAATATTAATGTTATAAAAAATTAAATTTTAAGGAACTTTGCTGGCATTATTCTTGTATTTATGCCTTTGAGCACAAAAATTGCCGAAATGATTCGGCATATTAAATTAAACCAAAGGGAGGACTTAAACATGAAAGTTAAAGTCAAAGTGAAAATGAAAATCAAACGCTATCAGGGGAATGGATAAATTAGTGGGGACTTTCCCAAATTCCTTTCTCAGATTAGCACAGAATTCGCAAGAGTCGCAATACCAAAAATCCGGCTTAGTTCAGAGCTGGATTTTTCTTTTTACCGCAAATTCAGCAGTATCTTTAAGAATTAAAAGACCCAATCCCAGAAGTTTTGTTCATTAAAGGTATCATTACTTTATTTAACTCACCCAATATCGTCCACATTTTTTTTCGGTTTACTTTTTAAAAAAATTTTTTCTTGTTTTTTTCCATCTGGCTCCTCAGTTTAATAAAGTTGATATTTAAAAATAAAATTTTCTTGAACGCATTTTTTTCGCAAAAGGGATCAGAAAGCTAAAAATTTAAACGCCAGGAATAAATTCAGTAGAGTTACGGATGAAAGAAAGCAAGCGCCCCACGGTTCTGGTGGTGGACGATGAGCAACCCAGTTTAAATGCTATTTATCGGAGTTTGCGGCGGGATTTCGAAGTGGTACAATCGCTCAATGCCCGCTCGGCACTGGAAGTGCTCAAATCGCGTCCGGTGGCGGTGATTGTTGCCGACCAGCGCATGCCGGAAATGAGCGGAGTGGAGCTTTTCCGCGAAGCCCTGCAAATTCAGCCCGACGCCGTACGAATTCTGATTACCGGATACATGGACATCGAAGCCACCATCCACGCTATTAACGAAGGGCAGGTGTTTTATTACATCAGCAAGCCCTGGGAACCGGACGAATTACGATTGATTGTACATCGCGCCGCAGAGCGGTATCAGATGATGCAGGAAAACCGCCGATTAATGGATGCTCTGAAAGAAGCCAACCGTCGTTTGCAGGAAGAAAACATCATTCTCCACCGCGAAGCAGAGAAACAGTACGAGTTCCAGAACATCATTGGGCAAAGCCAGGCTATGCAGGAAGTGTTTCGGTTAATGCGCAAGGTGATTGCCACAGACACAACCGTACTCCTCATTGGCGAAACCGGTACCGGTAAAGAACTCATTGCCCGGGCTATCCATTACAACGGGCCCCGCAAACACAAGTTGTTTGTGGCACAAAATTGTGCGGCCCTTCCGGACACTCTGCTGGAAAGCGAACTGTTTGGACACACGAAGGGCGCATTTACCGGAGCCACAATGGACAAAAAATGGCTTTTCGAGCTGGCAGATGGCGGTACGATTTTTCTGGATGAAATTGCCGATACCTCCCCTGCTTTCCAGCAGCGGTTATTGCGGGTACTTCAGGAGGGAGAAATCCGTCCGCTGGGCTCGGAAAAAAGCATTCGGGTAAACGTGCGCATTATTTCCGCCACTAACCGCGATCTAAAAACAGCCATCCAGGAAGGGAAATTTCGCGAGGATCTTTTCTATCGCCTCAATGTATTCCCCATTCGAATCCCCCCTTTACGGGAACGTAAAGAAGATATTCCCCTGCTGGCAGAACATTTCTTACAAAAATATTCCCGGAAAATCGGTAAAAAAATTACCGGTATCAGCAAAGCCGCACTCAAGATGTTAATGAATTATCATTTCCCGGGAAACGTTCGCGAGCTGGAAAACATTCTGGAACGGGCTGTTACCCTATCCGATGAAGGAGCAGAAATTACCCCGGATCTTCTTCCTCTCGAATTCACATCCGAAGGTCCAGTGGAATCTGGCTTTGAGGATACTTCACGCCCTCTAAAAGAAATTGTGGAAGAAATGGAAAAACGCCTGATTCGCAAGAAGCTCCAGGAGTTTGGCGGCAATATTTCGCAAACTGCACGCAGCCTGGGATTAAGTCGGGTGGGTTTGCAGAAAAAACTTAAACGCTACGGTATTCATCCCTGAAGGAAAAGAATCTAAAACCCGGGTAAAAATAAAGTTACCATTACCCTTCATCTTACTTCCTAATTTGCTTTTCTTTGAATCATTTAGAATAACAGCACAGAAAATCCAGGAAAATTTTTTAGTCAAACGCAGGGTCCTCCTCACGCAACTTCAAATATCTCTCACACATAATTCTCCGATTTCAAAAATCTGAAATTTTTAAGACGTTTCCCTTCCCAATCTGATAACCTTGTTTGCACCATACCTGCTAACATCGTTTACGCTTCCCACCACCATTTTACTCTTCTAAAAATAAAACAACCTTTTATCTTCTTAAAAAATAGTGAAATAGAAAAATACCACTGGTTTTTTCCATAAATGGCACTCCTTTTGAACACTATTCATACAGAACTAAAAATGAGATGATAGCAATGAATAATACAGAAATATTTCAGGTGCTTCGGGAGTTAACCAACGGTTTCTCTTTAGGAAAAACGAGTGCGGCACAAGTTACTTTCTATTTGCTTGTGTCCCGTTTTCATCCGCACCATGTAAATTTTTTGAATACTGTGTACTCAATTTTATTCAATAGAAGGAGATCAATTATGGGTGCTCTGACTAAATTTGCAACCATCACCCTAGCCCTGGTAATGGTGGTGAGCTTTTCCAGTTGCTACACCACTTTCAAAGCACTGCAAAAAGAGGAAGCTTCTTACCAACCGGAATACTCCTTGCAGAGGAATGTACCGGATTCCATTGCTGAAAGTGAGAACTATTCTTCGGACTACCAGGAACTGCTACCCGAACCGGAGTTACGGTATCGCCCTTCGCAGGTGGTGGTAAACAATTACTATTTCGATTATGGTGATTATATACGGCTGGTGAAATATCGCTCTTCATTTGTATTTACTCCGTTTTACGAACCGTACTATGTGGATTATTTCTATTTCGCTTCTGATTATTTCTGGTATCCGGCATGGGCCTATGTACCTCCACCCCCCGGGCTCTGGATTGAAATTGGTATTGGTATCGGACCCGTGTTTCCACCGATGGGCCCCATTTACTGCCCACCGCCCATTGTGGTGGCACCTCCGGTTTCTCCTCCTGTGGTGATTGTAACCCCTCCTGGAGGGGTTACTCCGGGGACGCAGGATAAAACACCGCCCCGGGTGGGTCGTCCTCCTTTTACTCGCAGGCAGACAGAACCGCCCAGAATTGGGCGCGGCGGTAGCAGTGAGCACCGGGGTTCCCGGGGAGGGTTGATACGCCGCCCCACGCTCCCCCATGGTGGGGAGAACGGAAGCCACCAGCAGGGACGGCGCGGTAACTTTCATCGGGATAAAAAACCGCTCCCTGGGAAGGGAAACCGGGGTGGCAAACATGAACGACGTCTTATTCACCATCGGCAACCGAAAGTAACGCGGCTGGTCTCTACCGAACCGGTACACCCCCCGGCAACCATCGAGCCACCGCGGCAGAGTCGTCCGGTGTATCAACCCCGGCGAACCACGGCACGTTCCATTTCCTCCAGCCGAAGTTCCCGTTCCTCCTCTGCCTCCCGGACTTCCCGGACTGGCTCGCGGGGAAGTCGTACGGCGCAGGTCATCCGTACGGTAAGCAAAGCGGCCGGAACCATCTCTTCGCTGGTTTCTCATGTGGATCATCGTCCCAGTAAAACGCACCATCGTTCAGGTTCCGGGAGAAAATCTTACCAGAAATCCAGTTCAAACCAGAGCCATACCAAAGGAACGAGTAAACACTCTCGCAATTCCCGGAACCGAAGCTCCAGCCGTTCTCGTGGGAGCATTCGACGCTAAACAGAGTTAAAAATTGGAGGTCATCATGTTTCAGCGCATCTATACATTGATTCTTATAATGGTAGTAATTTCCTTTTCTTTCGCACAGGTGGCAGATGATGCCATTCGCATTCGCCAGGGGGAAGAAGGATTTGGCGCTCGAACCCTGGCCATGGGCGGGAATGGTGTAGCTGCTGCCAGAGATTATTCCATCCTGTACTGGAATCCCGGTGGTCTGGCTTCCCTCAAGAAAAACGAAATTTTTCTGGATTATTCCTACCGGCAGTTTAATAGCGAGGCACAATTTCAAGGAAGCACGACCAACAACGAACAAACATTTTCGCATCTGCGCAGTGCCGGGATGGTTGTTCCCCTCCCCACTACCCGGGGCAGCTTTGTGATTGCATTTGGTTACAATTTTGTGCAGGATTACGACGATTACCTGCGTTTCGAAGGAATGAATCCTCAGAGCAACGGTCTGGGCTTTGAACTGGAAGATAACAATGGAAACGTGGATTGGTACCCTTTCGACAGGGATGTCCTGCAGGAAGAAGAAGTGATGGATGAAGGAGGATTGCATCAGTGGAATTTTGGGCTGGCCCTGGCTATTTCTCCCAATCTGGATGTGGGTGCCAGTATTAATTTGTGGAGGGGCAAAGACAACTATCGGCTGAAATTTCGACAAACAGATATTCAGGATTTGTACAATGAATTCCCCGGGAATTACGAGCGCTACGAACTTCATCAGAGCATCCAGGCAGAATATTCGGCACTGGGATTTAAAGCGGGTGCCATGTACAGGTTGAACCCCTACATCCGCATGGGCGGTGCAATCGAATTTCCTCTTCGGTTTTCGGTATCCGAGAAATACAATTCCGGAGACCGCATTGTTTTTGATGACGGGTACGAAGATGCCGTGGAGGGTGAACCAGGCACCTGGAGTTATGATGTGCAAACTCCTTACCGTGTGGATGGAGGCATCGAACTGGGGAACGAAAAGGTGCACCTAACTGCAGCGGTACGCTATCAGGATTGGAGCGAAACCCGGTTTAAAGTCCCTAAAAATGCTTCTCTTGATGAAGATTATTCTGACTTGCTGGAAGAGAACAAAGTGATTGCCGGGAAATACCGTGCCACGCTGAATTACTACCTGGGTGGCGAGATAGAGTTTCCCGGTACCAGTTTAGCACTGCGGGGTGGATATGCGGTGCATCCTTCTCCCCTGAGCGAGGCAACCGTGGAAATGGACAAAAAATTCTACTCCGGTGGAATAGGATTAAAACTGGGAGGCGGTTCCCGGCTGGATATTACCTACGTGCGGGGCGAATGGAGTCGATTCAGTGAAGATGCTTATACTCCCGGTGGAACTATGGAAGAGATTGTCGATCACCGTATTTTTGCCGGATTGCGCATAGCTTTCTAAGCTCCCTTTGCGGATTGGGTCAATCCAGGGAAAAACAAAATTCCCCGGTCTCCCTTTCCGGAGGCCGGGGAATTTTTTTCACCATTACCAGCATAAAATCCAGCAACCATCCTACAAGGGAAGATTTAAAAATCCTTCAATTAGGGTTAATAAACCGATACAAAACGAGAAAACGACTACTCCTCAAGCAAACCTATTCATCAAAATTTTCTTGTTAAAAAAAGAACAAACCATTTGACTGATTTC
Organism: Calditrichia bacterium; assembly: GCA_026991005.1. The sequence goes on from JALXCH010000467.1 coordinate 7,907, forward strand.
GATAAATTCATTATTTTGAAATAAAACTGTAAAGGAGGGACAATGGCCAAATATTTGCGTTCATCCTGGCAAAAAGTGAATAAAAAAGAGCTGGATCCCAAGCTTACCCAACAGGTGTTTACCAGCCATAATGTAATGATTGTTCGCTATGTGTACGAACCGGGGTTACACTTTCCGGAACATTCCCACCCCCAGGAACAGGTGACCCTGGTGGAAGAGGGGACTCTGGAGTTTACCATCGATGGGGAGAAGGTGATTTTACACGAAGGAGATATTTGTGCAATTCCTCCTAACGTTCCCCACTCCACCAATGTGGGAGAGGAACGCGCAGTGGCAATTAGTATTTTCACCCCGGTAAAAGAGGATGTGATTATTCAGCAATAAGAGAAAGATTCGTCCTGAGCTGTGATTATAGTTGGACTTTCTCCACCCGGAAAAAATTACACTGGGAGAAAGCTATGCGGGATGAGAAGATTTAACTCGGGATATTGGCGGGGAAAAATGCATCTTTTAATTTTACAAATTTCAAAGAATAATTAAATTTTCGTTTGCTCCGTTTACTATATAATGTGCCTACCAAGAATTTTTTGAACCGGTACAATGGATAGATGGCATTTTAAAGTAAATTTGAAAATAATTAACTAATCACTGATAAAGTGAAATCAAAAACACGCTTCACAATTTTCCACTAAAAACTAAACCGACATTTTTTCTTGCTTGATTTTTATTACCGTTTTTACAATTTATTTCATTTTCTCGACAAAATCTTCCAACGACTTTGCAATCTTGGCCGTTTCCAGCAGTTCTTCCAGCTTTTCTACTGATTCAATCCTCTGAATTTGTTCCCGAATATCTTTTTCCACCTGCTGAAATTTCAACTCCAAAATATCCATAATTACTTTACGAAGTATTTCTTGTTTACCTTCCAGTTTCCCTTTTTGCAAACCTTGCTGAATACCCTGCTGGATACCTAACTGAATACCTTCTTTTTTCCCCTTCTCATAGCCTTTCTTTTCCACTAAAGATATGATAGACACCTTTTATCCTACTCTATTTTGTACATCTCATCGATTAATTGACTGTCCATCTCTTCCGGCAATTTCATAATCCATTCTATAAACTGAAACAGCACCGCAATGGTTTCCCGCCTCATTCCCAGCTCATACAACCGAATAAGAAACTCCCTCTTCCAGCGATACCGATCTTCATAAGCCCCTTCTGTGTCCATTGTGCGTAAGTAAGCCAGCACACCCAGCGCAAACACATTCTCCCTAACCTTCTTCTCTACCTCTTCCGGAATATAATCAATGATCTTTACCAGCGGAAATTCAAATGTCACACGGGTTCCATAACGTTCTCTCACATACTGATTGGGACGATAAGAAGGACTCCGGTCCGTTAACACCGCCAGACTAGCAACCTCCTGTTGATACACATCGAAAATGCGATTGCGGTAAATTAACATCCGCTTCGCAAAGTCCTTCTCCCTGCCCCTGCACCTCAATGTGAATCAATATCCATTTCTCCTTCCCATTTTTCAAACACACACCTGCACCAGCTTATCCACTATCCGCCGTCCCGTATCGGCTCCCCGTACAATCTGTTGAAATTCTTTATCCAGAAATTTATAACCACAGGAAAAATCAATATCCAATGCAATCTGGGGAAAGAAAAATTCCATAAATTCCTGAAATAAATGAGTGAGAACTTCCTTCCAGGCAGCATCTTCTGACATAGTTCCTCCCAGACGTTTCTTCTACTAACAAAAATAGTTGATTCATATAATTTAATCCCTACCTAAAAAAAGAAAAAAAATTACTGGAATTCCAGGTAATAACTAAAAATTTTTCACCGGAAATATTAAACATTCCGGAACCTGCACGGGAGTTATTTTTCGGTATCCAGAATCACATAGAGGGAACCACCCACACTTTTCAACGGATACACCCGGAGCTTAGCCCAATATTCATTCAGACACTGGCCGGTTGGTAGATGAAATCGCCAGCCGTGCCAGATGCAGGTAAGTATTGTTCCCTCCACAATTCCTTCGTGTAAAGAGCCACCGGCATGAGGGCAACGATTTTCTACTGCAAAAAACCCTTCTTCGGTACGAAAAATAACAATTTCCCCCACATCGGGATGCCGAAAAACAAAAGGACGCTCCGGAGTAACATCACCTACGGCACATACTCTAATTTCCTCTAAAGAATTCATCAAATTTTCCGGAATTAAAAATATTCTGAGTTCCTAAACACCAAATGAAAGGAATATTCCGAATCCTTTGGCCTCACCAGAACATGTACAAGCTACCAGGCCAACCGAAGGTATCCCACTACTTCTGATTATCATCCATCCTCTGTAATTTCTCCCGCCAGGGAATGATGCAGTTCATCCTTTACCCTCTGAATGTTCCCCTGGTATCGGCTCAGCAAAAACATCAATTTCACAATGGTGGCTTCCACTGTCATGTCCTTTGCCGAAATCGCTCCCGCCTGTCGAATTTTTTGCCCACATTCGTACAAGTTTAAATCCACATATCCATACGGATTCTGGGAACCCACTACCACAATTTTGCCCGCAGCGGTCATTTCTTGTACCCAGGGAATCAGAGAATTCTCCTGAATTGCCACATTCCCCAATCCCATTGCCTCTACCACTACTGCCTGGATGGAAGAGTGTACAATTTGTTGCAAATACTGAGGAGAGAGACCAGGAAAAAAGCGGAAACTAATAACCCGAGGATCAAAATTTTCGTAGTAAATAAGTTCTTTACCAGGGGGCAAGGTTCGGTTCGAGAGGGAAATATCCAGCCCTACTTCGGCCAGAGGAGGGTAGTTAGGACTGGTAAACGCATCGTAATGGGTGCTGGAAATTTTAATAGTACGATTCCCCCGGAACAACCGGGTGGCAAAGAAGATGGCTACTTCGGGGATAGAAAAGGTAGCCAGTTCTACGGAATTAATAAGATTGCTGCGAGCATCGCTCCTGATTTTGGCCAGCGGTCGCTGGGAACCAGTTAAAATTACCGGTTTGTTTAGTCCCCGCAGCATAAACGATAGTGCCGTAGCCGTGTACACCATGGCATCCGTACCATGGATGATGACGAAACCGTCGTACCGGGAATAACGGTCGCGAATCAATCGTCCCAATATCTTCCAATGGTGAGGTTGAATATTGGCGCTGTCGATGTTGAAGGCGACTTCAAAATCCACATCCGCCAACTTTTTAATTTCTGGGAGGTACTGAAAAATGAGTTCCCGAATATCGGCAGGTGCCAGTACCCGCTCCGGTTCGGCAGGCATCATCCCAAAGGTGCCACCAGTATGAATCAGCAAAATTTTTTTCATCGTCCTAAAGTCCTTTTCCTTTGGCCGACAATAGGAAGTGGCATTAATATGTTACCGGTCCAGGAAAATTTATTAACTCAAAATTATTTCGTGACATTTGTCACTGAAGAAATATGATTCCGGAATATTTTATTCACAAGTAATTTGAAAAAAATAGAGGGTGAATCCTCGATCGGAGGTTAAAAGACCTATCTGAGGGATCGAGGAAACATCCTCGACGATGTGATAGAGCGGGTCCTATGACCCGCTTTTTTATTCCAATTTCTCCTTTATTGAAGGATATCAACTATTCAATAAAGTTTGAGTATTTTCTACCGAATGTAGAAAATAAACATAATTCAGGGAAGGATTAACCATGAAGATTGAAGCGCAAGGGAATGCCATTCAACAAGCCAGCCAGGAGATGTTTCGAGTTATTCAACAGGCTCAGCAGACCAATCAGGAAATGGCCAACAAAATGATTAAGCTGTCTATTGAACAGCAGATGCAGCAACAAAAAACTCAGCTCACCAATCAATTAATCGATTTGTATATGTAACTCTGCTAAGGAGCGGTGCGGAAATCTTTAATCAACCAGCCCACCGCTCCACAGGCTGCTGCCAGCAGAGCAATTATGGCATACAACTGGTTGATAGGAATCCATTCACTGATTACTCCGGTAAGAGCCATGGAGATGGCGGTAAATCCCACCACCGCTACAGAAATCATGCTAAAAATACGCCCCTGCAGGTGCGAAGGTACGATTTTCTGAATCAGTGTAGGCCGGGGAATAATAATCATAGGAATTACCAGAGAATGCACCATGAGGGTAAGAAACATTCCCGGGAAAGTCCGCACCCAGAGGAGAGGCAGAAAAGTAATGCCATCCAGTACAATGCCCCACAACAGCACCTGGCTGTTACGGAATCGCTTTCCAAAAAGATTCAGAAATAGCGTTCCGGTAAGCATTCCCACAGCAAAAGCAATCTGGGTAAAGGCGTATTTATCCGCTGTTTCGTGGAGAATTTCTCGCACAAAAATTGGGGTACCCACAATTGCCGGTCCCATGATGAAAATATTATCGATGGCAGTGACCCACAGTAACGCCCAGATGCGGCGGTCGCGGCGAGCATACTGAATTCCCTCCAGCACATCATGTAGGGAAGCGACAAATTGCTCTTTCCAAGAAATGGTCCGGGCAGAAGGGGAATTTCGTGTTTTTTCTACAACTACAATGCGGGAAATAAACCAGAAAGAGAGAAAGAAGGTGAGAGCATCCATATTGAAAAGGTGGACAATACCCACCACAGGAATCAGTACCCCTGCCAGAGCAGGCCCCAGCAGCAAAGCAAACTGCCAGGCGGTTTGCACCAAGGAATTTGCCTGCAGGAGCTGTTCCGGTCTCACCAGATGAGCAATGGTAGCATCCCGGGCGGGATTAAACATAGTATTAAACATAGCCAGCACAAAAGTAAACACACCCAGTATCAGTCCGCTTAATCCATCCAACCAGTAAAGGATGGGAATAAAGAGAACCAGAACACCACGGGCGGCATCGGCCAGTAGCATCAGACGCTTGCGCTGAAAGCGATCGGCCAGTGCTCCCCCAAACATTCCGAATAACAGCGTGGGCAGGTAACCGCTCATCGCCACCAATCCGGTGGCCGATTTGGATCCGGAAATTTCCAGCATCAACCACAACATGCCAATTTCGTACACGGAATCGCCAGCCTGAGAAATCACCTGCCCAAACCATAAATAGGCCAGATTACGATTGATCAGAATCCGTCGGAGAAACACACGAATTTTATTCCACATGTTCAATCTCCTGCTCCAGTAACTGCCGAACATACACACGATAATACCACCCTTTACGCTCCAGCAACTGGACGTGGGTCCCGCTCTCGGTAATACGACCATCTTCCAGCACCACAATGTGGTGGGCATTTTGTAGAGTACTAATCCGATGCGAAATAATCAGTACCGTCATGTCAGAAAAAAATTGGCGCAATGCCGTGAGGATTTTTTCTTCTGTATGTGTATCGAGGGCAGAGAAAGCATCGTCCAGAATAAGGATACGGGGTCTGGGAAGAAGCGCACGAGCAAGGGCGATGCGCTGTTTTTGCCCTCCGGAAAGATTAATTCCTCGCTCTCCCAGAACGGATTCGTAACCCTCGGGAAAATCCACAATCTCTTCGTGAATCGCTGCAATTCGGGCAACCTGCTCCACTTCTTCGGAAGAAGCTTCCGGTGCGCCAAACAGGATGTTATTGCGAATGGTATCCGAGAATAAAAACGCGTCCTGAGTCACTACCCCAATACAACGCCTCAGAGAAGGAAGATGATAGTGATTGACATCCTGCCCATCCACAAAAAGCATTCCATCCGGAAGAGGATACAGCCGGGGAATGAGTTTGGTCAAAGTGCTCTTTCCGCTACCGGTGGGTCCAATGATTCCCAGAACAGATTGAGCAGGAATATGCAGAGAGATATCCTGTAACACGGGTTGATTCTCCCGATAACCGAATGTAAGTTGACGGAACTCGATTTCGCCCCGGAGCTTCTGGCACTTCACCCGGATGGAACCCTCACTCACACTGGGCACAGCATCCAGCACCTGACGCATGCGCTGCATGGAAGCAGCCCCCTGCTGAAACAGACCTACTACCCAGCCCAGCGCAATGGATGGCCAAACCAGCATTCCCATGTAC
>JALXCH010000468.1:0-3636 GCA_026991005.1 Calditrichia bacterium
ACATATTCATGCGGCGTCCCCGGAAGAAAAAGCAAAATAACCGAGGAAAGGACGGGGAAGAATTGAACCGTCTGCAACGACTTTACCGGCCGGTGATTGCTTTTTTTGTCAAACGGCGGATGGTGGCGGTGGCGCTGGCTTTGGTGCTAATCCTCATCGGACTGGTGGTGTTCCCCCAATTGGGTTCGGAATTTACCCCCACCCTGCAGGAGGGCACCATCATTTTACGACTGACCATGGCGCCCTCCATTTCCCTGAAGGAAAGCACCCGGATTACCCAGATTGTTGAACGGAGGGTGATGAAGATTCCCGAGGTGACCGGAGTGGTAACCCGAATTGGCCGCGGTGAGGTAGGAGCCCATACCGATCCCATTAACAGTGCGGAGATGTACATCCTGTTGAAGCCGCGGGAGGAATGGCGTACCGCCCGCACCCAGCCGGAACTGGAGAATGTGATTCGGCAGGAAGTGGGAGAAATACCCGGCGTTCTGGCCAATTTTACCCAGCCCATTCAAATGACGGTGGACGAGTTGTTAGAAGGTGTTCGGGCGGAGCTGGCTATTAAATTGTTCGGGGACGATCTGGAAATCCTCAAGAGCAAGGCTGATGAGATTGCCGCGGTGATCCGGGAGGTGCCCGGCGCAGCGGACGTCCAGGCCGACCAGATTTCCGGTACACCCCAGTTGCTCATTAAAGTGGATCGCCACGCCATTGCCCGCTACGGAATCAATGTTCAGGATGTGCAGGAGGTAATTCGTGCCGCAGTGGGTGGGGAAACCGCCGGTCAGATTTTCGAGGGGGTGCGGCGTTTCGATATTTTGGTACGTTTCGCCCCGGAATTTCGCAACACCCCGGAAGCCATCAGTCAGATTTTGGTGGAAGCACCCAATGGCATCCATGTGCCGCTCTCCCAACTGGCTACCATCGAAGAAATTGTGGGACCGCGCCAGATTACCCGCGAGAACAGCCAGCGTTTCATTACCATCCAGTGTAATGTGGTGGGTCGGGATATCGGTTCCTTTGTGGAGGAGGGACAACGTGCCATCGAAGCGAAGGTGGATTTACCACCCGGTTATCTGGTGACCTGGGGTGGGCAGTTCCGGTTGCAGCAGGAGGCTAACAAACGTCTGGCTGTGGTGGTGCCGATTACCCTGCTCATCGTGTTTCTGTTACTTTTCTCCAGCTTCAACTCCCTTAAAAATTCCCTGTTGATTCTCCTGAACATCCCCCTGGCACTGGTAGGAGGGATTGTGGCGCTCTGGCTTACCGGGCAGAATCTTTCCGTACCCGCTTCGGTGGGCTTTATTGCCCTGTTCGGCATTGCTCTGGAGAATGGCATGGTGCTGGTGACCTACCTGAACCAGTTACTGAAGGATGGAGTGCCGCTGGATGAAGCGTCCGTGAAAGGTGCCTTGCTGCGCTTGCGTCCGGTGCTGATGACCGCCTTTACTACTGCTCTGGGATTGATTCCCTTACTCATGGCCACCGGCGTGGGGAGCGAAGTGCAACGTCCCCTGGCCACGGTAGTGATTGGCGGCCTGTTGACGTCCACCCTGCTCACCCTGCTGGTGATTCCGGCCATTTACAAATGGTTCGCGATTAATGTAGATAACCATCAAGTGTTAGATTAACACCGGGTAAAATTGAATGAGGCGTTTTAGCTAGCCAGAGAAAATGCCAGTATGGTGGGTTAAACGTGGTTTAAATGGAATATTCCTTTCGAGATAATTAAAATGAGCTTTTCTGAGTAATATCCGGGATTTGACTGTCTGGTTTTTCAAGACGGGTTCTGGGATCAAATTGCACTTCCTCCCGGATAATGGATTGAAATCAGATCACCGGGTGGAAAAAGAGCGATGCGATGGGAGTAAATACTCCATACCAGCAGATGAATAAATTTAAACCGTGCTCCAATGAAAAGCACCCTCTTCGTTTACTCTGTGTAAATTGAAATAGTATTGAGAAAAATAAAAAATTTGACTATTTTTAACCGTATCTAAAAATAGTCATGACAAATTTGCGATGGGGGTGAAAATTGTCAAATATTTATCTCACGCGTTACATCGAAGAACCCGTAAAACAGGATTTACAGAAAAAAATGGTGTTTATTTCGGGACCCCGGCAGAGTGGGAAAACCACTCTGGCATTACAGATTTTGCGCGATGAAATGGGGGAGATGGTCAAAAAATTTTATTTAACCTGGGATTCTGCGGAAGATCGCGAAAAAATTATGCGAGAACAGTTTCCTGCCGGAAAAGGAGTGATCGTGCTTGATGAAATACACAAATACGCGCGTTGGCGGCAGGTGGTAAAGGGATTGTTTGATAAGCGGAAGGAGGAATTAAAAATTATCGTCACCGGCAGTGGAAGGCTGGATTACTATCGTCGCGATGGGGAATCGCTGCAAGGGCGGTATTATTTCTATCGTCTTTATCCTTTTACTTTACGAGAAGTGAATCATTTTAGTGATAATGTCCTTCAGCATCTTCTTAAGTATGGTGGTTTTCCAGAACCTTTTTTAGCCGCCTCGGAACAGGAAGCCAGAAGGTGGAGCCGAGATTACCGTACCCGAGTCATTTATGATGATTTGAATTCTCTGGAAAATGTACGGGATGTTTCATTGTTGGAACAACTTTCTCTTCGTTTGCCCGATATAGTGGGTTCACCGCTTTCCATCAATGCTTTGCGGGAGGATTTACAGATTTCCCATCAAACGGCTTCCCGCTGGTTGGATATGCTGGAAAATATTTACCTGATCTTTCGCATCTATCCTTTCGGACCTCCTAAAATCCGGGCGGTAAAAAAAGAAGCCAAGCATTACCATTTCGATTGGACATTAGTCAAAGACGAAGGTGCGCGATTTGAAAATCTCGTGGCCTTTCATTTATTGAAATGGGTGCATTTTCGGCAGGATTATGAGGGATATGATACCGATCTACGGTACTTCAGAAATCGAGAAGGGAAGGAAGTCGATTTTGTGGTAACGGAAAACGGCGAACCGGTAATGTTTGTGGAATGCAAACTACGAAGCCGGGAGGTCAGTTCTGCGTTGCGGTATTTGAAGAAACATTATCCCGAAGCGAAGGCCGTGCAGGTTTCCTTATATCAGGAAGAAGATCTGGTGAATAAAGATGGCATTCGAATCTGCCCGGCAGCTAATTTTTTAATGGAGTTAATCTAAATGCTCAGAGGATACACTCCCCAATATGAATTCAGGGTAAAGAATGCGTTCTGAAGAGATTGGGCGAAAAGATTTTAAAATCTGACCATTTTTAACCCAATCGGAAAATAGTCATGACATTTTTCCGATTAGAGGAGAATGATCATTCCTGAGGGAATGCTACCATTCCTGCAAAAGTGTAAACGTGGCTGTTCGGGTAGGATGCCTCAACAATAAAAAAAGATCTGGGAAAGTAAAGAAGAGAGCTTTTCACCGGAAAATAAGAGGAGAAACATAGATGAATAAACAGCAGATTTCCCTGCGGGTTGCCAATCTGGATTGTGAGCACGAGGCAGCCTCCATTGAGCGGGGATTAAGGAAAGAAGCCGGGGTGTTAAAAGTGGTGGTGTTTCCGAAAGCCGCCCGGGTGGAAATTGAATTCGATCCCGCTGTCATTGACGAAACGGTTCTTAAGG
>JALXCH010000468.1:3646-13936 GCA_026991005.1 Calditrichia bacterium
CGAGCTCCCAGCCCCTGGAAAAATCCCCGGGTGGTTACCTCGCTCCTTTCCGGAGTGTTGCTGCTAGCGGGTAGTTCATAAAAATTATAGCTGATAAAGTTAAATTGAAATTTATAACAATTATTGGGGGCATTGGAGTTTAAATCTTATGACTCCCAATGGTGCTTTTTTATCAAAAAATTGTGTAAACTAATAAACGGACATTACCAAATCTTTAAATAGTAAACGCTTTAGGTATGGGAGATTTTATGAACGTTCTCTATATTTTTCAAAAAAGGATGCAACTTGTTGATAGAGTGAAATGCCTTGCGGTAATTAAAATTTGAATTAAAGATATGATAAGAGTATCACTGTGTAATTGAAAAACGGTATATTGTGACGAGGTTTTTTAGTCAATTTCCATCCGGGCACCCCAATTCGGTACATAATTCTTTTAGAATTTTGTTAAAGACCTCGGTTTTTAATTCTCCGATCTTTTTAACAAACAAGCTTTTGTGAATAGTATGAATTTTAGGATGAATAACAACTGAAGGAGCTTTTAGTTTTCCATGAGATAGATCGTCCGCGGTAATTTTTATTCCACGAATTTTTAGATTTGTTGTTAAGGGAAGAAAAAGAAAATCTTCATCTCTGTATTTTTTTATGAGTAAGATGGGACGCAGCTTGAAAGAAGTTAAATCTGTAAAGTAAATTTTTGCGAGGACAATTTGTTTTACCATGTGTCGTATTCCTGATTATCTAAGGGGCGTTTTTGGGAAAGGATTTTACCCATATTTTCAATTTCGTTGTCTTGCCAGAAATCGTAATCTCCATTTTCCAGAAGAATAACTTCAATAATATCTCCAAAATCTTCCGGAACGTTTATGATAATTTTTCCATCTTTGACTTTTGTTTTAATTTTTAATGCTTTCATGGAATAGCTCCTTATTTAATTGATTCAATTTATTAAACAAATAATAAGAATACAAGTTTTGACGGAAGCAAAAAATTTAATTGTATATTTTTTTACATGACTATTTTTAACCCAATAGGAAAATAGTCATGACATTTTTCCGATTAGAGAAGAATGATTATTCCTGAGGGAATGCCACCATTCCTGCAAAAGTGTAAGCATGGATGTTTGGGTAGGATGTCTCAACAAAAAAATCTGGGAAAGTAAAGAAGAGAGCTTTTCACCGGAAAATAAGAGGAGAAACATAGATGAATAAACAGCAGATTTCCCTGCGGGTTGCCAATCTGGATTGTGAGCACGAGGCAGCCGCCATTGAGCGGGGATTAAGGAAAGAAGCCGGGGTGTTAAAAGTGGTGGTGTTTCCGAAAGCCGCCCGGGTGGAAATTGAATTCGATCCCGCTGTCATTGACGAAACGGTTCTTAAGGAACGTTTGAGGGAGCTGGGATTTCCGCCCTTAAAAATGCGGGAAATGCCGCGAGCTCCCAGCCCCTGGAAAAATCCCCGGGTGGTTACCTCGCTCCTTTCCGGAGTGCTGTTGTTAGCGGGTTGGCTCCTGGGATTGACCGGTGCCCCCGAGGGGGTTCCACTGGGATTCTATTTAACGGCCATGGTGGTGGGAGGGTATTATTTTACCCGGGAAGCGCTGGAGGAATTGATCTTCGAGCGCGAGGTGGGTATCGAATTGCTCATGGCTACCGCGGCGGTGGTCGCTGCCTTCATGGGGCAGGTAGCGGAGGGCGCCATGCTGGCGTTCCTGTATTCCATCTCCGAGGCAGCCGAAGGCTACACAGAGGAGAAAACCCGCTCTGCCATCCGGGCGTTGATGGATCTGGCGCCCAAATTTGCCATCGTGAAACGCAACGGCAGCGAAATGGAAATCCCGGTGGAAGAAATTCAGGTGGGAGACGTTTTTATCGTGAAGCCGGGTCAGGCGATTCCCACCGATGGCGAAGTCATCTCCGGTACTTCCAGCGTGAACGAAGCACCCATTACCGGGGAGAGCATGCCGGTGGAAAAGGCGCCGGGCAATCCGCTATTTGCCGGGAGTATTAACGGACAGGGATTAATTGAAGCCCGGGCGACCAGAGCCTTCGCCGATAACACCCTGTCGCGCATCATTCAGATGGTGGAAGAAGCGCAGGAACGCAAGGGCAAAAGTCAGCGCTTTATTGAACGCTTCGGGAGAAAATACAGTCCCGCCGTGCTGTTTGCCGGCGTTCTCATTGCCATCATTCCGCCCCTGTTAATGAGCGGGGATTGGACGACCTGGATTATTCGTGCCACGGTATTTATTGTGGCTGCAGCGCCCTGTGCGCTGGTCATCTCCATTCCCATCACCCTGGTGGCAACCCTGGGCACCGCCGCCCGTCACGGAGTGTTGATTAAAGGCGGCGTTTGTGTGGAAGAATTGGCAAAAGTTACCGTGGTTGCGCTGGATAAAACTGGTACCCTCACCAGTGGTGAACCGCAGGTCACCGATGTGATTCCGATGGAAACGGATGGAGCTGGAGACGAAAATACCCTCTTACAGATTGCGGCGACCATCGAAAGCGGCAGCGAGCATCCCCTGGCACGGGCAATTGTTCGCTTTGCGGAAAACCGTCGGATTTCTGTTTCCCGTCCGGAAACATTCCAGGCGCTGCCCGGAGCGGGTGCCAGGGCATCCATTCACGGCGAAATCTACTTTGTGGGAAGCCCGACTTATTTTGAACAGCAGTATCACTTATCTTTGAATAGTGCCCGGGAAACAATCGAGCAATTGCAGCAGGAAGGGAAAACCGTTGTTCTGGTGGGTACTGCCACCAACCTGCTGGGACTGATTGCCATGCGCGATCAACTGCGCGCCAATGCGAAAACGGCCATCCGGGCATTACATGAGATGGGGGTGAAGCAGATTGCCATGCTCACCGGGGATAACCCCCGAACGGCACACGCCCTTGCCCGCGAGCTGGGCATAGACCTGGTATTTGCGCAATTGAAACCGGAGGAAAAAGCGCACACCGTGCGGGAGCTTTCCCAAAAATACGGTCACGTCGCCATGGTAGGCGATGGGGTGAACGATGCGCCGGCGCTGGCAGAAGCCACCGTGGGGGTAGCCATGGGGGCGGCGGGAACCGATGTGGCCATGGAAACCGCCGATGTGGTGCTCATGGCAGATGATCTGGAAAAGCTGGTGTATGCCCTGCAACTGGCGCGGCGCAATCAGAGAGTGGTAAATCAGAATCTGTTCCTCTCGGCGGTGGTGATTGGAACCCTGGTGGTGGGGGCAATTGCCGGGGCATTTACCCTACCCGTGGCAGTGCTGGGACACGAACTTAGCGAATTTGTGGTCATCGGCAACGGTTTGCGGATGCTGAAAGGCTGAGTAAAATATGCCAAGAATGTTTAGGTGTTTTTCGGGAGTTGCGAATATTTCTGGAACTCTTTTATTCAAATATCCAGGTTTCTCTGCTAACGGTGAAAAATTTCATGTTAGGTGCACAAAGTTTGTTTTTTCAATAGGCAGTTTTTTTACCGGGGCGTTTGTCAAATCCCGTGTCATTTTTTGACCAATGTCAAAAAAATACATGTAAAATTTGGACATGGGTTTAAAAATTGCAAAAATGATTGCTTTCATCAGAAAAATGGAATATTATTGAAATATGATACGGAAAAGATATCTGGTTAATCCAATACTGGAAGATCTGGCTTCCAACATGGTTTTTATCGGGGGTGCACGGCAGGTAGGCAAAACCACCCTGGCCCAGAAACTCATTGCTCCTTTATTTCCAGAGAGCAGTTATTTTAACTGGGACTATCGCCCCGATCGTAAAAAATTATTAAATCTGGAATTACCCGCCAATCCCCAGTTATTAATATTGGACGAAATTCATAAGTACTCTAACTGGAAGAATTTTTTGAAGGGGTTATTTGATAAATTTAAAGAAAAGTACCAGTTTCTAATTACGGGTTCGGCCCGGTTAAACATTTACCGGCGTGGTGGTGATTCTTTATTAGGACGCTATCATTACTACACCTTACATCCCTTTAGCCTTGCTGAAATCCTGAATATTGAAAACTCATTTAAACCTTTTCAACCATTAGAAATTAATTCTCAGGACCACCATGCGGATTTTCTGATATTGGAAAAGTTTGGTGGATTTCCGGAAGTATTTTTAAAACAAAGTGAGCGTTTTTTACGAAGATGGCACAATGAACGGATAGAACGTTTGTTTAGAGAAGAGATTCGGGATTTGACAGCCATTCGTGATCTTTCCGTCATGAAGTTGTTAGTTGATCTTCTCCCCGGACGGGTGGGGTCATTACTTTCATTAAATGCCTTACGAGAAGATTTAGAAATTAGCCACAAGACTCTGAACCACTGGCTGGAAATACTGGAATGGTTTTACTACCATTTTCGGATTTATCCCTACCATTTAAAAACTGTACGGTCTTTAAAAAAATGCCCAAACTCTATCTGGTGGATTGGTCGGAGGTTGATGACGAAGCAGCGCGTTATGAGAACATGATTGCCTCCCATTTGATTAAATTCGTCGACTTCCTGAAAGAGTATGAGGGATATGAAACCCAGCTCTGGTTTTTACAGGCTGCGGATAAACGAGAGGTTGATTTTCTGGTTACCATAGATGGTAAACCCTGGTTTTGTGTAGAAGCAAAATTGCAGGAAATAAAAGTTACCCGCCATTTGCTTTACTTTAAACAGCGATTAAACATTCCATTTGCTTATCAGGTTGTCAGGAAAGAAGGGCTTGATTTTATTAAAGATGATGTGCGCGTCGTTTCGGTGGATAGATTCCTTTCCAGTCTGGTTTAGATTTGAAATACAAACAATATTTCTAATTAAAATTTTTAACCAGAATCTTAATAGTATTTAGCCATGAAATGTTTATTAACCTTTTTCTTATGAGGTAATAGGCGATGAGTAATGTTGAATAAAGAAGAATGTAGTGAGGGAGAAATCGTTGTAATTTTTAGAGCGAGTAGTAAGGTTGTGTAAATTTTTACAGGAGGGGAAAAAGATATTTTCGATGAGAATGCAGTTGCTGTGCAGTGGCAAGGGTACTGGCACCCTGATACGTGAAGCGAACCAGTCAAAGAGCAACACAGATTTTATCCACAAAATATCGATTGTCCTAAAAGAAGCCAATGAAACCGGATACTGGCTGTAAATGCTGCAATCCACTTTTAAATAACGCTATAAGGCGGATATTCAATTCGGCAAGATTTGCACGAGCTATTCAAATTATTAACTTCGATTATTAAAACAGCAAAAAGAAACAAGTGGTAATGGAGAAAGGGGAATTATCAACTACCCAATATCAGTTGATATTTGCCAATTTTTGGAAGGGAAAAACCTTAATTTAAATTGGAAATTTAATTATATTAAAGGTACCCTTTAATATGAATCGACATGGTGCTTATATTAAAGGATATTAAAGAGTAGGACTAAAGCATTATGAGATAACGGTTGATAAAAAAGGGAAATTATTATGTTAACCAAATTAACCATTCGAAATTTCAAAAGCTTCGATGAAGTAGAAATAGAACTTGGTAATGCCGTTGTTTTTATAGGGCCTAACAATTCAGGTAAAACAGCAGCTTTACAGGCACTTGCTTTATGGGATATTGGTGTAAAACGCTGGATAGAAAGAAGGGGGGTTGGTGAAGAAACGCCACAAAAACGTCCAGGCGTAACTATTAACCGACGGGATTTGATTGCGATTCCCGTTCCAAGAGCAAATTTATTGTGGCACAATTTGCATGTTCGGGATGTACAACGAAAAGAAGGAAAAACGCGTACACAAAATATTAGAATTGAAATCATTGTAGAAGGTATTACGGCAGATAAGCCCTGGACCTGCGGTATGGAATTTGATTATGCGAATGAGGAATCCATCTACTGCCGTCCCCTTCGTATCTCTGGCAATGAGAAATCTCGACGAATGCCGGTTCCTGAAGAAGTACGAAATCTTCGGCTTGCCTATTTACCACCCATGTCAGGACTTGCTGCAAATGAAACTCGCCTTGATTCCGGGGCCATTAATGTCCGAATCGGTGAAGGAAGAACCGCTGAGGTTTTACGGAATCTATGTTATCGGTTAACAGAAGAATCCTACGATACAACCTGGCTGGAATTACAAAAAAATATACACCAACTTTTTGGTGTAAAAATTGAAGAGCCCGTTTATCTTCCTGAGAGAGGTGAAATTACAATGACATATAGAGATTTTTCCAATATTCAACTTGATTTATCTTGTTCAGGCAGGGGATTACAACAGGTATTACTTCTTCTTGCTTATATGTATGTGAATCCAGGTGCCGTGCTATTATTAGATGAACCCGACGCTCATCTCGAAATACTACGCCAACGACAAATTTACAATTTATTAACCGAGGTGGCGAGTTCACGGAATGGACAGGTGATTGCTGCCAGCCACTCCGAGATTGTACTGAATGAAGCAGCGAGTAAGGATATTATAATTGCCTTTCTTGGTAAACCTCATCGAATAGACGATAGAGTTAGCCAACTCTTAAAATCTCTTCGAGACATTGGTTACGACCAATACTATCAAGCAGAGCAAACCGGATGGGTGCTTTACCTTGAAGGATCAACTGATCTCGCTATTTTAAAAGCATTCGCAGAAAAACTGGAACATCCGGCGGTTCAATATTTAGAACGTCCTTTTGTTCATTATGTGGGTAATCAACCTTCTAAAGCTAGAGAGCATTTTTACGGCTTGAAAGAAGCTCAGCCGAATTTGGTTGGTGTGGCTATTTTTGATCACATTGATATGAAATTAAATTCAACACCGCCTTTACGGGAACTCATGTGGCAGCGAAGAGAAATAGAAAATTATCTTTGTTTTCCTGAAGTATTGATAGCTTATGCAGAGGACATCTCTGATGAAGAAACGGGAGGCCCATTATTTACCCATGCGGAAAAGGAGCGACGTAGAAAAGCGATGGAAGAGTGTATTAGAGATTTGGTCCCTCCTGTGGCTTTACGGGATATTAATGACCGATGGTGGCGCGACGTAAAAGCCAGTGATGATTTTTTAGACCGGCTTTTTGACTCATACTTTAAAAAGCTCGGGCTACCCAATCTGATGCGTAAGTCGGACTATCATCTTCTGGCAAAATTTATTCCCAAACAAATGATAGATAATGAAGTGAAAGAGAAACTTGATGCTATTGTCGAAACGGCAAGTTCTGCACAACCAATAAGATGAAAATAATTCTCCATTAAAAAGACACAATAAATGTAAACCAGGGAGATGGAATTTGCATGAAAATATCCTCCATTTTAGACCATATCGACAGTGGCCACATGGCTTTACCAGAATTCCAGCGCGGATACGTATGGAATCGCGATCAGGTACGCGGGTTGTTCGATTCGCTTTACAGGCGCCATCCCATTGGTGGGCTGCTGGTATGGGTTACCGAATCCCGTACAGCCCTTTACCGCGGGGAGGGACAACTCGCACCCGGAGTGGTTAAATTGCTCCTGGATGGACAGCAACGCATGACATCTATTTACGGGGTGGTGCGGGGCAAACCACCCAAATTTTTTGATGGGAACGCTAAAACCTTTACCGGCTTGTATTTTCACCTGGAGCAGGAAATTTTCTCTTTTTACCAGCCAATGAAGATGAAGGACGATCCACTCTGGATCGATGTTTCGAAACTGATGCAGGGTGGAACCAGTGGTCTGAGTGAGTTTATTTCAAAACTCAGCGCTCAACCGGAACTATCGCCTAAACTGGGTGAATATGCTGCCCGTCTCAGTAAGTTGCTTGCTATTCTGGATATCGAACTGCATGTGGAAGAGGTTACCGGAGCTGACAAAACAATTGAAGTGGTCGTGGATATTTTCAATCGAGTAAACAGTGGAGGTACAAAACTTTCTAAAGGCGACCTGGCACTGGCTAACTTTTGTTTCTTAACGAAAGATACCAATTTTAGCATAAGTGATCGATTGCCAGAAGAATATTTCCCGGAAGTGGAAAAGGCGCATCCGGGAGCCCTATCTTCACAGTGGATTCCCATGGATCCAGAATTATGGAAGATTGAAAATTTTTTAGACTTTCTGGAAGCCCGAAAAAAGCTCCTGGCAGAAGCAGTTAACGAACGACTGAAAGAATTACTGCATGGGGACATTGAATTACTTGAAGGAAAAACAGAAGTTACACCAGTAGAGGAACAGATACTTGGAGGCTTTAGTAGTGAGGAAGAAGAACAGGAACTGGAAATGTTGAATAAATGGATAGCTGAACAAGGATTACCCCCGGGAATTTTATCTTACGATTTTGCCGATCCCAATACAGGCATTCAAAAAGCAGTGTTTGATCTGGCATGGCCCAATGGGATACAGGAAGAATTAAGCGAGCCGGTAGTTGTGTTGTTAAATGAACCTCCGGAAGTGATTGCCCTGGCCAGTCAGGCAGGGTTCCGTTGTTTTACTTCCATCGAAGAATTCAAACAATATGTCAGGAGGGAAATTCTGGCGGAGCAACAAGAAAAAGCATCATAAGTTTTTGTTACAGAGATTAAAGAGCAAACACGGAAAACTACGAAAGAATAATATTTAAACCGTCAATAACCATTCCCAGGCAGGTACAATTTCAATGGTTCTGTCATCGATGGTAACACTTCCCCTCTCGTCAAAAGTAATGATGAGTCCCTGTTTTAAATTGAAGCGTTTTAAAGCCTTAACCAGCGAAGCGATTTCTCTTTCCCGAGTGCTGCTCTCAGAAAGGGAAAAGGTAACCTGTACCGCCTGAAATATTTTCTGATCATCTCCCTGAATAAAATCGCACTCAAAATCGTTCCTGAGAAAGTAAATGGGATATTCCTGCCGTAATAAATGAAGGAAAACAACATTTTCCAGCAGTTTCCCTATATCCTGAGTAAATCGAAAAGTTAAAGCGTTTATCAGACCAGTATCTACGGCATAAATTTTTTTATTCCCCTGGTACGTTCTGGTGATGGATGCTTCATAAGGTAAGTGAACAAAAAACAGAAAAGTATCGGTAATGTATTCCAGATATTCGTAGAGCCGATCTTTGCTCACGCGCAGTCCCAGACTTTTTAATTCATTAAAAATTTTGTGAATAGAAAATTCGGATGATATGGTATTGAACAGTTTTTTAATGAAATATTTTAAAGCAAAAGTGTTGCGGACCTGGTAGCGTTCCACAATATCCCGAAAAATCATCACGTCAAAATACGATTGTAAAGTTCTGGTAATTAAATCCTGTTTAAGAAACAGAATTTCCGGAAAGCTACCATGCATTAAATAGCGGGACAGTTGTTGATTTAAAATTGCTTTTCCCCGGGTGCTGTAAACATCAGTTACATCAATGGATTGAAATTGGCAGAACTCGCGGAAGGAAAGAGGAAATATCCGATAGGTGAGATGTCGTCCTCGTAAATGGGTGGCAATTTCTTTCCCCAACATCTTTGAAGAAGAACCGGTAATGAATATGTTCTGACTAATCGTATCATAAACCCGCCTGACAAATTTTTCCCAACCTGGAATTTCCTGAATCTCATCGAAAAAAAAGTAAATGTTCTGACCGGATTCTTCAGGAAAAAGTTCAAAGTAAGCATCAATAAGGGATTGAAAATGTTCTTTGCGAACCTCAAGACGTTCATCTTCGAAATTAATGTACACAATTTGATGGGGAGAAACCTGGTTCAGAAGGTGGTTTATCAGTGAAAAAAAGAAATAGGTTTTCCCACTACGCCGTGGTCCAATCACAGAAATAATCTTTCCGGAATTTACGGGAACCTGCAATTCCCGCGGCTGGACGTCTTCTATGGGCAATCGGCTTTGAAAATCCTTGATAATGGTTTTAAATGTATTCTTCATTATAGTTTCCTTGTTTCAGGGAAAAAATAAGTAGAATATTTCCTTATTTCAAGGAAAATGTTGCTGAATGTGTCTAATTAAATCGGAACCTTTTGAGGTGATTGTGAAGTTTGACCCCTGAGAATGGTCGTTTCGTTTTTTGATGGAAAAAGGTTATTCAACCGTAACATTGGATGCGAATGAAGCATTCTTTAATTTTTTCTCATTTAATAAAGTAAAAATAGGTTTGTTGCTGAGATTTTAAGGCAAAGTGGGCAATTCAATATTTCGACAAAATTTTATTTGACAATTCCCGGAAATTTTTTTAAACTTCCACACGTATTGAAGGAGAAACCAGATGGCCACTGCTGAGAGCACATTGTTTTATTTTTACTATTACTATTTTATGGAAGATTTCCCCCATTCCTCTCAGTAGATGGCATCTTATTCAGTTTAGAACCCCTCTCAATCTACTGAGAGGGGTTT
>JALXCH010000469.1 GCA_026991005.1 Calditrichia bacterium
AACTCTCCGGAGTAGAGCCGTCCTCCCAGGCTATCCAGCACCTGGCGCAGGGAAATCTCCTCGGCAGGGCGAGTGAGGGTGTAACCGCCCGTCTTGCCCCGGGTGCTGCGGATGAATCCCCCCAGCCGGAGCAGGCGACACAGTTTTGCCACGTAATGGGTGCTTAACCCTTCTTCCTCACTGATGCGGGGAATGCTTATCCCTTCCGGCTCCCGACAGCGAGCCACGCGAATCAGGATGCGCAGTCCGTATTCTTCCTGGGAAGTGATTTTCATAAAACTCCGGCTTTAGCTTTCGGTTCACTCTAAAAAATTAAAAATGTGAATAACTTTGTGCTCAAAGTTGTGCTTCACGCTGCAAATTTATATTCACCGATGGTTTAATGTTGGATGGGACATCCGGGAGGTTACTTCCCGGATGCCCGCAAAAAACCTGGTTCGGAATTAAAAATATCCCAGTTGAATTTTGGCTGCTTCGCTCATCATCTCCGGCGTCCAGGGTGGATCCCACACCAGCTCCACTTTGGCATCTTTCAGCCCCTCCACATCCCGAACCCGGCGTTCCACCTCTCCCGGCAGACTCCCGGCAACCGGGCAGTTGGGGGTGGTGAGCGTCATTTTAATATGCGCCACGTAGTCATCATCGATGGAAATATCGTACACCATCCCCAGCTCCCAGATGTCCACCGGAATCTCCGGGTCATACACAGTTTTCATAATCTCGATGATGCGTTGACGCAACACCTCTTTATCCGGTTTATCACTCATGGTTCCCTCGGATTTTTTTCTGAATAAACTCATTGCGTCCCCTTTGCATTTTCGTGGGAAACAGGTAATTGCTGTAAACGTTGCGAAATAATCTCTTCCAGCTTTTGCCGCAAATCCTGACGGGAAACCACCTGCAGGGTTTCGGCGCCAAATGCCAAGCGCAGCAGCGCCCGGGCTTCTGCTTCGGGAATTCCCCGTTGCTGCATGTAAAACACCGCCTCTTCGTTCATCTGTCCCACAGTTGCTCCATGGGAACATTTAACATCGTCTGCGTAAATGATAAGCTGCGGTTTGGTATCCACCTCGGCTTCGCGACTTAAAAGCAGATTCCGGTTGCTCTGAAATGCGTTGGTTTTCTGGGCATCTTTGTGCACCCGGATTAATCCGCTAAAAACAGCCCGGGATTGGTCGGTGAGAATCCCCTTGTACAGCTCATTACTCTGGCAGCGGGGCACTTCGTGCTCGATAATGGTATGGTTGTCCACATGCTGTCGACCGGTGGTTAAATAAAATCCGTTCAGCACCGTGGTTGCTTCTTCTCCCTGCAGATGGACGGTTAAATCGTTGCGGACCAGCCGCCCGCCCAGGTCAATTGTCAGGGAGGTGTACTGACTGGAAGCATCCTGAAACACCGCGGTGTGCCCCATCAAAAAAGCCTGGCTGGCAGCATCCTGAAACCGAATATGTTCCACCCGGGCACCTTCTCCCACAAAGGTTGTGGTAAGGCTGTTGTGAAAATATGGATAATCGGAAAGATGCACATGGCTTTCCAGAAGTTCCACCTTCCCTTCCCGGCCCACAATTAGAATGTTGCGGGGATGCACATGGAACGCCACATCGCCCGGATGGGCAAGGTACAGCAAATGAACAGGAACATCGAAATGGGTGTTTTCCGGGATGTAAATGAAGTACCCATCCTGGCTAAACGCAGTATTCAAAGCGGGAAACGTTTGTTTGCGAAAATCCACACCCCGGGGGAGGTATTCCGCGACAAGTTGCGGATGTTCCTTCCACGCCTGTTGCAGGGATTGAATGATAACCCCACTGCGCAGGCGGGGAATCCGGGATAATTCCCCGGAAAAAACACCGTTCACAAACACCAGTTGAATCACATCCCCTTCAATTAAGTCGAATTGCTCGGGATGCAGTGTTACTGTTTCAGGAATATCCGCCACCAGCGTAAATCGGTGCTGTAACAGAGGTAACAGATTGGTGTATTTCCATTCCTCATTTTTAGGATGCGGAAATCCCATTTCCTGAAAGTGTTGCAGTGCCTCTTCCTTCAGCTCCTCCACAAACGCATCCACCTGCCCGTGGAGGCGCTGGCGAAATTCCTGAAAATCGTGAATGAGCCATTCCCGTGCCTGTTGGTTGTATTTTTCAAAAGGGTTCATAACAATTCCGTTCTTTCCGTTTGTTTCGATTTACTTTACCAGACTGTGGCTGTTCTCTTTAATCCAATCGTAACCGTGGTCTTCCAGATGCAGTGCCAGTTCTTTGTTCCCGGACTCCACGATCTTCCCCTGATACAGCACATGAACGTAGTCGGGGATGATGTAATCCAGAAGCCTCTGGTAATGGGTGATAACCAGAAAAGCGTTGTTTTCGTTATGGATTTTATTCACGCCATTGGCCACAATGCGCAGGGCATCGATATCCAGACCGGAATCGGTTTCGTCCAGAATACCCAGTTTGGGTTCCAGGAGTGCCATTTGCAGAATTTCGTTCCGTTTCTTTTCTCCGCCCGAAAACCCTTCATTCACCGCCCGGCTTAAGAATTTCGTATCCCATTCCACCAGTTTGATCTTTTCCCTTACCAGTTGCAGAAAGCTGCGTGCATCCAGCGGCTCCAGCCCCCGATGTTTGCGCACTTCGTTTACCGCCGTGCGCAGGAAGGTGGCCATATTCACGCCGGGAATTTCCACCGGATACTGAAATGCCACAAATAGTCCCTCGCGGGCGCGTTCTTCCGGAGGCATTTCCAGCAAATTCTTGCCATCGAACCACACTTCCCCTTCGGTTACCTCGTATCCCGGCTTCCCCGCCAGGGCATTGGTGAGGGTACTTTTGCCGGAACCGTTGGGGCCCATAATGGCGTGAATTTCTCCCGCCTTTATTTCCAGATCAATTCCGTGCAAAATTTCGGTTCCTTCTACCGACACATGTAAATTTTTAATGAGCAAAATTGTTCGTTCTTCCATCGTTCTTCTCTCGATTTAGTTTTCCTGGTTCCTCAATCAATCGTGTTTATTTTTTATGAATTAGCCCACGCTCCCTTCCAGACTGATTTCCAGCAGCTTCTGGGCTTCCACGGCAAATTCCATGGGTAATTCGCGGAAGACCTCGCGGCAGTAACCATTCACTACCATCGCCACCGCATCTTCGGTGGAAAGACCTCGCTGGTTCAGGTAGAAAATCTGGTCTTCTTCAATTTTGGAAGTAGTGGCTTCGTGCTCTACCTGGGCAGTGGGATTGCGAACCTCCAGATAGGGGAAGGTGTGCGCCCCGCACTGGTCGCCGATGAGCAATGAATCGCACTGGGAGAAGTTGCGGGCGTTCTCGGCATTTTTGTGCACCTGAACCAGCCCCCGGTAGGAATTGTTGCTCCTGCCCGCCGAAATTCCCTTGGACACGATGCGGCTGCGGGTGTTTTTGCCCACGTGAATCATCTTGGTGCCGGTATCGGCCTGTTGAAAATTGTTGGTGAGCGCCACGGAGTAGAACTCCGCTTCGCTGTGGTCGCCTTTCAGGATAACGCTGGGATACTTCCAGGTAATGGCCGAGCCAGTTTCCACCTGCGTCCAGGAGATTTTGGAGCGCTCACCCAGGCAGATGCCGCGCTTGGTCACAAAGTTGTAAATGCCGCCTTTCCCTTCCTCGTCGCCGGGATACCAGTTCTGCACCGTGGAATATTTGATTTCCGCGCCTTTGTGAGCAATCAGTTCCACCACCGCGGCATGAAGCTGATTTTCGTCCCGCATGGGAGCAGTACAACCTTCCAGATAACTCACATAAGCGCCCTCATCAGCAATAATCAAGGTGCGCTCGAATTGTCCGATACTGGCCGCGTTAATGCGGAAGTAGGTGGACAATTCCATGGGGCAGCGTACCCCCGGCGGAATGTACACAAACGAACCGTCGCTGAAAACCGCCGAATTCAGGGCTGCAAAAAAATTGTCGCCCGGCGGTACCACCGAACCCAGATATTTCCGCACCAGATCGGGATGCTTTTGTACTGCCTCGCTGATGGGGCAGAAAATAATCCCCAATTTTTCCAGCTCCTCCCGGTAAGTCGTCGCCACCGAAACACTGTCCATTACGGCATCCACAGCCACCACACCCGCCAGCACTTTTTGCTCTTCCAGCGGAATGCCCAATTTGTTGAAGGTCTCGATGAGTTTGGGATCAACTTCATCCAGACTTTTGGGGCCTGCCTTCTTTTTGGGTGCCGCATAGTAAGAAATGTCCTGATAATCGATGG
>JALXCH010000470.1 GCA_026991005.1 Calditrichia bacterium
GGATCGTCGGGGTCACCAGCGGCACCGGCAATTCCAAAAGCACACACTTCACCGCTTCCATCGCCAATGGTACCAATAAAAGTGGTATTGCCCGTGCTCAAATCCACCAGACGTAGTTCTGCCTGACCTGCGGTATTATTGTAAGCTGCTAAATACAGTTCACCCGTTTCGGGATTGAAATCCATTCCCTGTGCGTAATTGGCATTAAAACCTGTGTTACCTACCAGGGTGGCGCTTCCAGTACTCGGGTCCAGGGTGTAAATAGCATCATTTACAATGTCGTGGGCATAAATGTTTCCGTAATTATCTACCGCAATGTCGATAATTCCCGGTGCATCGGTGGTGGAACCAATGGGAGTTACAGTACCGGTAGTGACATCCACAGTGTAGAGAGTGGATTTGGTAATATCGGTACTCACGGCGTACATCGTGTTAGAGGAAGCATCATAGCTAATACCCGTCCAGGATTCGCCACTTTGGGGAGTCATGGTTCCAATGGGGGTAACGGTGGCGTTTGCCGTGTCGATAGTAACCAGACTGTTGGTGGTATAATCCACGGCGTAGAATAAACCACCAGGTCCAAAATCACCGGCAAAGAAATCACCAGTGGGAGAGCCCTGAATAGTGATAACGTTTGGAGCGTTCAGGAAAAACTTCAGGAAATTTCCGCCCAGGGCATCGTAGCCGTAGGCAGGTCCATTGGTGCCCCGAAATAAATAAGGTGTAGGAGTTTGGCTCCATTGAGAATGGTGTGCGTGAACAGGAGCTTTCCCAATGGACACTGTCCCGTTAAAATTACGGCCATCCTTGCCTTTTCCGGTGGCCGCTCCTGCAAATCCCCAAAATAATAAGGAAATAAGCAGGGTGAAAAACACAATACCACGTTTCATAATACTACCTCCATCAATTAGATTAACTTTTTCAGGAACAATTTTAAATACCAATTTTTAGTTGTTCCCATAAAATAAATACGATTTGTTATTTTATCAAAATTGTTTAAAATAAAATGTTATAGAACCGTTCATTGTCTAATTTAATATTTTATCTGGAAAAAACAATACCATATTCAATAAAAATAATTTTCCCATTTCTAAGTTTTCACAAAATCTGAGGGTTTTGGGTAACGCATCCCGATTTAATACACCGGAAATCGTATCATCCGTTATCGCGTAGAAAATTTATTCTTTCCATCTCAAAAAATATTTCCGGCTAAATAGTAGAATTTTTCTTAAATATTACGAAACTGACAAGAATTTTTCCTTTGAAAAAAAGTCCGAATTTCAGAAATTAAACCTGATTTATAACTGAATCTCTTTTGAGGCAGGTGCTATCTAATCAAAATGCAGGGAATGCTTTTTTGGGTAGTGATTAGTTGGCATCCCGTGTGTATTAAATGATTTTTTAGTGACATTCCAGCTTAAAGGGAATATGGAGTATTGGGGTGGAGTTTAGAATTCAAAGAAACAAAATGAAAAAAATCTTGATTAATTTTTAAAAAAGTGTAAATTAGTAACTCAGAAGTGAGTTGCGTTTTTCCGGGAATTAAATAGCATCCAATTGGGCCAGATAACAATGGGAATAATGCCCAAAAAACCGTAACGATAGAGAACCGGAGGGATTTATGTTCTCCCATAAATCTTTCGTCTTTTTCTGGATTGCTCTTTTTATTGTTTCCTCCCTTCTGGCAGGTTCTACAGGAAAGATAGTCGGTGTGGTAAAGGACAAAAAGACCGGGGAACCACTTATCGGAGTAAATTTAGTCCTGAAAGGAACAACTTTGGGTGCCAGCAGCGATATGGATGGCACCTTTATTATTTTAAATGTTCCTCCGGGTACTTACACGCTGGAAGCGCAATATATTGGTTACAATACGGTACGAATTGAAAATCTATCGGTGAGTTCGGATCACACCACAGAAGTGACAATTCAAATGGAAGAGACCACGCTGGAATTAGGCGAGGCAGTCACGGTGGTAGCCGAACGGGAACTGGTGGTAAAAGACCTGACGGCATCTACCGCCACGGTAAGTTCTGAGCAAATGGAAGCACTTCCCATCACCGAAATCAGTGAAGCGCTGCAACTGCAGGCCGGATACATTGACGGGCACGTGCGTGGGGGGCGTGCCGGGGAGCTGGCGTACTGGATCGACGGTATTCCGGTAACCGATGCCTACGACCGGGGCCAGGTGGTGGAAGTCAATAAAGACATGGTGGAAGAGATGCAGTTTATCAGCGGTGCCTTTAATGCCGAGTACGGGCAGGCCATGTCCGGGATTGTCAACATCACCACCAAAGAACCCAGCCGTAAATTCGGCGGCAATTTAACCGTTTACGCCGGGGATTATTTCAGTACCCACGATAACATTTTCTGGAATATCCAGAATTTTAATCCCACCAATATTTACAATTTTGGCGGGGGAATTTATGGATACATTGTTCCACAAAAGCTTTCTTATTATTTAAATGCCCGCTATATTTATTTTGGAGGATGGCTCTTCGGCAAGCGCGTGTACAATCCCTGGAATATTTCCTATCTGGACAGCGCAGGAAATTTCGTACAGTTTCGCGACCCGGAAGGCAAGGGGGATGGTAAATACGTCCCCATGAACTGGAACCGGAAGATTTACCTTCAGGGCAAGCTTATTTACAACATCGCTCCCACCATGAAACTCTCCTACAACTTCATTAGCGATAATGTGGATTTCGAAGAATACGACCGGAACTACAAGTTAAATCCCGATGGGAATCTCAACAAATTTCGGGACGGATTTACCCACATCCTGAAATTAACCCATACCCTGAATAACCGCACATTTTACGATCTGGGATTTTCCTACTTTACCAAAACCTTCAAACAGTATGTGTACGAGGATCCGCACGATCCGCACTATGTCCATCCCAAAGTAAATGATAACCAGATGTTGTACAGCTTTAAAACGGGCGGCACCAACAATCAGCATTTCAAGCGGGAAACGAAAACCATGCTGGCAAAATTTGATTTAACCAGCCAGATAAACAAGCGGCACATGATGAAGACGGGTGTGGAATTGCGCATGCACGATGTGTATTTCGACGATATTATTCTGCGTCCTGCGGGTGGGGATGAATTGGATCTGGAGAAAGATCCTCCTTTTATGGAAACCGTTATCTACCCCATCAGCTCCATTTATCACAGCCAGTATCATCATAAACCGGTAGAATTTTCGGCGTACATTCAGGATAAAATGGAGTTTGAGGATATTATTGTGAATGTGGGAGTGCGGCTGGATCACTTCCGCCCGGATGGGGTGGTGCTGGCCGATCCATCCGATCCCAATATTTACAACCCGTTACGTCCGGAACATCGCTATCACGACCTGAATGGAAACGGAGTGAAGGATCCCGATGAGCCTTACACTACGCTGGAAGAACGCATGAAATACTGGTACAAGCCGGCCAGTAACAAAACGCAGGTCAGCCCCCGGCTGGGAGTTTCTTTTCCCATTACCGCCACGGGGGTGATTCATTTTTCTTACGGGCACTTTTTCCAGATTCCCAATTTCGAACTGTTGTACCGCAATCCCCAGTTTAAATTGGGTTCGGGCACCGGAAATCAGGGCATTATTGGCAATGCGGATTTGAAACCCGAGCAAACCATTTCCGGGGAAATTGGATTGCAGCAGCAAATAGGGAGTAATCTGGCCATCGATGTTACCGCCTATTTCCGGGATATTCGCAACCTTACCGGTACCCGTGCCGACCAGATCGAAATTTTCGGAGGTTCTGCTACTTACAGTAAACTGGTGAACAGCGATTTTGGCTTTGTGAAAGGCTTTATCATTTCCATAAAGAATCGTTACACCCAGGGATTCAATTACACGCTGGATTACACCTACCAGATTGCCAAAGGAACGGCGTCGGATCCGGAAGCAGCGCAAAAAGCCTATGCCAGCGGCGATTTGCCGGAGGTGCATCTCATTCCTCTGAATTGGGATCAGCGCCATACACTGAATGGCACCATCAGTTATAATGGGAAAACCTGGGGAATCAGTTTCATCGGGCAGTACGGCAGCGGGCAGCCGTACACTCCGCGCAAAACAGAGGATGTTTCGGTACTGCGCCAGAACAGCGAAACCAAACCCGCTACCTGGCGCGTGGATATGCGCCTACACAAGAATTTCTTCATTGCCAGTAAAAAGTTCTCTCTATTCCTGCGGGTGGTGAATCTTTTCGATCGCCTGA
>JALXCH010000471.1 GCA_026991005.1 Calditrichia bacterium
TGCTCTTCCAGCGGAATGCCCAATTTGTTGAAGGTCTCGATGAGTTTGGGATCAACTTCATCCAGACTTTTGGGGCCTGCCTTCTTTTTGGGTGCCGCATAGTAAGAAATGTCCTGATAATCGATGGGTGGATAATGAATATATGCCCAATGGGGTTCCTTCATTTTCTGCCAGCGACGAAAAGCTTTCAGCCGCCATTCCAGTAGCCAATCCGGTTCGTTCTTTTTCCGGGAAATAAACCGGATGACATCCTCGTTTAAACCTTTCGGGGCAGTTTCTTCTTCAATATCCGAGACGAAACCGTATTTGTACTCGCTCTTGGTTATTTTGTCCAGCATTTGATCATCAGTCATCGTATTCCCTCACATTAAATGTGCGGGTCAAAAATAATTTATTTGTACAAAAAAGTCAAGATTAATTAAAAAAATATTTGCGCTGGTAGGGAATGCTTTTTAAACTACGGGCGCCAGGAAAAAAGAAAAGAATCACTTGGTGAATTCGTTAAAATATCATTAATTTTAACCGGTTGTATAAATAAAACGTTTAAATATTTTTATTTTTTATTTATGTGCTAATTACAACCATTTGTCATTAGTTCTGCGCAAGCAGAACGAAAAATCTCTGTGTTGAAATCTTTAATCAACTGAGATTATAGTAACTTAACTTCTTTTTTTCAAATATTCGCCTGAATGGAAACTTTTGGGAATAGTTTTTAGCAAAATGGGTTAATTTAATTTAAGGGAGAAAATTGAATGAGTCGCTGGATTAAAATAGATACGGTAAGCGATTTTACCGGAGATGTGAAGGTGTATGTTTTGCAGGACACGCCCATTGCGGTGTTCCGCAGAGGAGGGGAGTTTTACGCCATCGATGATACCTGCTCTCACGAAGAAGCTTCGCTGGCAGAGGGGGAACTGGATGGTTACGAGATTGAATGTCCTCTACACGGCGCTCGTTTCGATATTCGCACCGGGAAGAATCTTTCCTTTCCGGCAGTGATTCCGGTACGTGCTTACCCGGTTAAAGTGGAGAATGGAGAAATCTGGATTCAGATGGATGGTTCCCATTAAATTTTGTAGAGAGGGTAAACCGAATCAATTTGGTGGAGAAAGGATAAACGAATCATGAATAAATCCCGAAAACTGGATGAGGCAGAAACGTTTACAGATTTTCAGCGGTTGCGGGAAGATTTCCCTATTTTAAAGGAAGAGTTTGAGAATCGGAAAGGGGAGCGCATTCCTTTAGTTTATTTTGATAATGCGGCGACTACCCAAAAACCCCGACAGGTGCTGGAGGCGCTGAATCACTACTATTCTCATGTAAACGCTAATGTGCATCGTGCCATTCACAAACTGGGCGAGCGTGCCACCGAAGCTTACGAGAGTAGCCGCCAGCGGGTAGCGGAGTTTATTCATGCTTCCAGCGCCCGGGAAATTGTGTTTACCCGCGGAACCACCGAAGCCATTAACCTGGTGGCAGCGGGGTATGGCCGGAAGTTTGTTGGGGAAGGGGATGAGATTCTGGTAAGTGAGATGGAGCACCATAGTAATCTGATTCCCTGGCAACTGCTGGCGCAGGAGAAAGGGGCACGGTTACGTTTTATCCCCTTCCGGCCCGATGGCACGCTGGATCTCTCCCGGCTGGATGAATTGCTCACCGAGCGCACCCGGCTGGTGGCGGTCACCCACATGTCCAATGTGTTTGGCACTATCAATCCCGTGCGCCAGATTATTCGCAAAGCGCACGCGAAAAACATCCCGGTTTTGCTCGATGGAGCCCAGAGCGTTCCCCACCTTCCGGTGGATGTGCAGGAATTGGGATGCGATTTTCTGGCTTTTTCGGGACACAAAATGTGCGGGCCTACGGGAATTGGGGTGTTGTACGGGAAGGCGGAGCTCCTGGAGGCCATGGAACCGTATCAGGGCGGAGGCGAGATGATTCGTTCCGTCTGGTTCGACCACGCTACCTGGAACGACATCCCCCATAAATTTGAAGCAGGTACTCCGAACATCGCCGGTGCGGTGGGACTGGCTGCAGCTATGGATTATCTGGATCGGGTGGGAATGGAAGCCATTACCCGGTACGAGCAGAAACTCACCACCTATGCCCTGGATAAAATGCAGAAAATTCCCGGAATGCGCATTTTTGGTCAGGCACCCGAGCGCGGTGGAGTGATTTCCTTCTACCTGGGGAATATTCATCCCCACGATATGGCGCAATTTCTGGATTACCGAGGAATTGCCGTACGAGCCGGGCACCATTGCGCCCAACCGGTGATGCGCAAACTGGGAATTCCCGCTACTACCCGCGCCAGCTTTTATTTCTACAATACCTATCAGGAAATCGATCATTTTATCGAAGCGCTTTATCAGGCAAAGGAGTTTTTTAAAGATGGAATTTGATGAACTCTATCAGGAAATTATTCTGGATCATTATAAAAATCCGCGCAATTTTGGAGAGACCTGTCCCCATTGCGCTTCCGTGGAACTGGATAATCCGGTGTGCGGTGACCATGTGGAGCTGCATCTGCTGGTGAATCCCCGGGGGGAAGTGGAAAAGATCACCTTTAGCGGAAGCGGTTGCGCCATCAGCATGGCCTCGGCCTCGATGATGACCGAAGTGGTGAAAGGGAAAACCTTACCGGAGGTTAACCAAATCATCCGGGATGTCCTGGCCGTATTGCGGGGCGAGAAGGATGCGGCGGTGCTGGAGGAATATGGCGATTTAACCGCGTTGCAGGGGGTTTCCCAATATCCGGTACGGATTAAGTGCGCTACGTTGGCCTGGCATGCCCTGGAGGATGCTTTGCAGCGAGCCAGCGAGCAGAACAACGCATGAAATCCTGTTTCAGGAAAAAAAATCCATTCTTGCTATATATCCTTTCCGTTTTTTACTTTTCCAGCGACGTAGGTGAATACGGAGTGGAAAGAAGCTCAAAAAGGCTTATTTTATGGGAAATTTGAACATCGTCTGTAACCTTCCTGCCGGAATTCATCAATACTTAATTCATAAAAAGATAAAAAGTTCATAACATTCTGGAGGAATGCATGAAAAACGTTCTCATTCTGGGTGCCGGCCTGGTAGCAAAACCAATGGTGCATTATTTACTGGATCAAAAGGATGTGGAAGTCACCATTGCGACACGAACACTTTCGAAAGCCGAGAAGATTTTAGAGGGCAGGAGCAATGGAAAAGCCGTCCAATTAAACGTGGAAGATGAAGCGGCGCTGGAAGAGCAGGTTAAACATGCTGATGTAGTGGTGAGTTTGTTACCTTATGTTCATCATGTGAAAGTGGCAAAGCTTTGTTTAAAGCATGGTAAACCGATGGTCACCACCTCCTATGTCAGTGCAGCCATGCAGGAACTGGATGCGGAAGCGCGAGAGAAGGGGATTTTATTGCTCAACGAAATTGGTCTGGATCCGGGTATCGACCACATGTCGGCCATGCGGATTATTGATAATGTGCATCAGCGGGGAGGTAAGATTCTTGCTTTTAAATCCTATTGCGGTGGGCTTCCTGCACCCGATGCGGTGGATCCCTGCTGTAAATACAAATTCTCCTGGAGTCCCCGTGGGGTTTTAATGGCTGGTCGTAATGATGCTCGGTTTTTGCAGGACGGAAATGTTGTGGAAATTGATGGGAAAGAATTGTTCAAACATCATTGGCCCATTCAGATTGAGGATCTGGAATTGGAGTATTATCCCAACCGGGATTCCCTGCCGTATATTGAGCTTTATGGGATTAAGGAAGCAAAAACCATGTTTCGCGGCACACTGCGCTTCCCGGGCTGGAGCCGGATGATGTATGCCATCAGTCAACTGGGATTACTGGAAGATCATCCTCAAATCGAGAGTAAAAATAAAAGTTACCGGGAGCTGGTAGCGGAAATTGTGGGTATGTCCCCGGACAATTTGCGTGAGGAGATGGCGCAAAAGTTGAATCTGAATCCCGATGATGAAGTGCTCAATCGATTTGCCTGGCTGGGATTTTTCTCTGACAATCGGTGCGAGCAGGAAGCCATCACGCCGATTGATTTTCTGACTTCTTTAATGTTACAGAAATTGCAGTACCAGAGTGGCGAACGGGATATGATTGTTTTGTACCACGATTTTATTGCGGATTTCCCGGACAAACAGGAACATATTACCTCCACATTAATTGATTATGGGATTCCCAATGGGGATACCTCCATGTCCCGTACGGTCTCGTTAC
>JALXCH010000472.1 GCA_026991005.1 Calditrichia bacterium
GCGATGCAGGGGGACTGAAAGAATTGGTTCAACCGGGGGTGTCGGGGTATTATGCGCCCGTCGGCGATCTGGATACCATGGCAGAGCATGTTCTGCGCATTTTGAGCGATGAGTCCGCTTACCAGAAACTGGCACGCGATACCCGCACTTATGCTTTCGAGCGCTTCCATGTGGATAAAATTATTCCCCAATACGTCGAACTTTATCAGGAAGTCCTTTCCCGTCCTGCCTGAGGGACGTATTTCACCACTTTTCGTTCCTGATCATCCGTTTCACGGATTTGAATTTTGGGAGAGATTTGTTAAATTCCTGCATAAATGGAATTACGGAAAGCTCATGAAGAACTCGGAAGACATTCGTATTATTTCGGCCTCACTGAGGCTGGGTGAAGGGAAAGATCGGGAAAAAATTGTCCGCATTACCCGGCTGGTCGATAACCAGGCGAATGTTCGGTTGCTGGATGTTCGATTTCGGGAAGCAGAAAATTTTACCGTGATTAAATTGGCCGGATTCCCCAAAGAACTTTTTTCGCTCCTCATGGAAATGGCGGAGCAGATTTACGCTTCGTTTAATTTCCGAAATTATCGCGGGAGTGCCCAGGTAGTAGGTTTATTCTCTCATCTCACCATCAGTCCGGTACGGAACATCACTTTACCGGAATGCGAGCAAATTGCCCAGGAGTTTGCACGGGAGTTTTCTCGCCATTTTCAATTACCGGTTATTTTTACGGAGAATGAATCGCTTCAGGAAAAAGAAGGGCAATTCTTTCGCAGCGAGCGGAAGTTTCTCCAGAATGCTTTAAAAAAAGGGGAAGTAACTCCGGTAATGCAGGATATTCCCTGGTCTGCCGAAAAAGGGGCTATGCTGATTCGAGTTCGCAAGTACATTGTGTATCTTGCAATTGTACTGAATCATTCCCGGCTGGAAATTGCCCAGAATCTGGCGGATGAATTGAGCTTTCGGGGAAGGGTTTTACTGGACAAAAATGGGGAGCCGCGGAAAGATAAGGAAGGCCGGGTGATGCGTGCCCGGGGGCGTTTTAAAACAGTGGATGCAACCGCTTATAGTTTTGGTTCCGGAGAACAGGCTCAGATCATTTTTAGCCTGAAAGATTACGAAAATCCCACTATTCTGAAACTTTTCAACACTGCGCTGGAGCTGTGTCAGGAAGAATTAATCGAAATTGTGGGAGCCCGGTTTATTTTACCCATTCCTTTACAGGTAATCCAGGTGGCTATGAAAGAAATTAGCAAAATCCATCAAAAACAGGCCTTGAGCGATGTCCAGCAAATTCAATTTATCCGGGAGTATATGAAATTGGATGAGCTGGGAGAGTTCTTACCCGAGTATCATATTATCGACTATTATTTTTTGCCGTATCCCGGATAAGACCGGAAAGAAGAAGTCAACCCGAAGGTTTCGAACATAACGCAGCATTTTCAGGTAAAACAGCGGTTGTTTCACCATGATATTTCAAAAAATTTTTCGGGGGAAATTTCAGAAAGATACTTTCCTCCAAAAAAAAGTTTGGAAATAAGATAAATATTTATTTTATTATCATTAAGAAAATATGTGACCCTGATATTTTTCGTATTTAATTCATATTATAAAAAGGTTGAAGGTACTTGCGAGAAGGAGAAAAATATGCTGACGGAAATGACATTACGCGATATATTGGATGAGTTATCCTCGGAGAAACCGGTTCCGGGTGGTGGTACGGCCTCAGCCTTGGCCGGGGCTTTTTCTGCGGCTATGGTGGATATGGTATGTAATTTAACCATTGGTAAAAAGCGATATGTGAAATACGATGATGAAATGAAAAAAGTTCGTGAGAAAGCCACGAAATTGCGCGAAGAATTTTTGCTCCTGGCGGAAAAGGATGCCGAAGTATTTGCCGAAGTTATGAAAGCGTATCAAATGCCCCGGGAAACTGAAGAGGAAAAACAGGTTCGTAAAGCAGCGGTTCAGGAAGCAACCAAACGGGCTGCTCTGGTACCGATGGACGTTTTGCGACGGTGTGCCATGCTAACCGAGCTGAGCTTGAAGATTGCTCTTCATGGTAATGTGAATTCCATTAGCGATTCGGGAGTGGCGGCGGTGTTAGCCCATGCGGCAGCTCGCGGTGCCTCGCTCAACATCCTCATTAATCTTTCCACCATTACTGACGAAGATTTTGTGGGGAAATTAAAAGCCGAACAACAAAAAGTCCTCAAAACGGTGGAAGACCAGACCAACGAAACTTTACAGGTAGTGCAAAGTAAACTTTAGAGAAAATTGGGTAAATTGACCTGGCTCAATGAAATATAATAAAATCAATTCAATATTATGGTTCGATTTGTAAAATAGAATTGCCCTTATCAAATCCTCTGAATAAATTAAGAGAGGACAAATATTTAATATCGAGGGATTATGATTTCCGAAGAAGCCGTTATTCAATTATTAAACGAGATTCGCCCGGGCATCCAGATGGATGGGGGTGATATTGAATTTGTGGAGTTACGGGAGAATGTGGTGTATTTGCGTATGTTGGGTGCCTGTGGAGGTTGTCCCATGGCACAATTGACTTTAAAAGAAGGTATCGAAAGATACCTCCGCCAGAAACTTCCCGAAATTGTATCTGTCGAAGCAGTTT
Organism: Calditrichia bacterium; assembly: GCA_026991005.1. The sequence continues at coordinate 2,633 of JALXCH010000472.1, forward strand.
AATTTAGAGGGAAGGTATTTATGATTGAAGTAAAAATAAACGGTCTGTTTTTAACCCAATCACAGGCAAGTGGGGTTATTTTAAAAGAGCTTCATGGAGATCGCACATTACCCATCATCATCGGAGAATACGAGGCTCAATCCATTGCGCTGGGACTGGAGAATATTAAACCCCCGCGTCCCATTACTCACGATTTAACCCTCAGCATTCTGGAAACTCTGGGTGCCAGAATAGAACGCGTTGTGGTCACCGAGTTGAAGAATAATACTTACTATGCCAACATTTACCTCCGCCGCGACGAAGAAACCTACAAAGTAGATTCCCGACCCAGTGATGCCATTGCTCTGGCGGTTCGGCAAAATATTCCTATTTATGTGGAAGAAGAGGTGATGGAGAAAGGGGCGTACACTCCAGACGAAATGCAGGAAATGGAAGAGAATCAGGGGTCATTTCAGGAAGATCGCCTGGAGAAACTGCGCCGGGAGCTACAGGAAGCTGTGGAAAAGGAAGAATATGAAAAAGCAGCCAGAATTCGGGATGAAATAAAACGGTTAGAATCGCAGCAATAGATGGGAGATAGAATGATAGATCATCAGATTCGTGTTAAGTTGTACGGTGTACGGGGTAGTTATTCACCGACCAATGGCGATGTGACTCGATTTGGAGTCAACACCACTTGCTTGAGATTCGATATTGGAAAGCATGTGATTATTATGGATGCCGGTTCCGGATTGATTAATCTGGGATACGACCTGTTGAGCGAGATGAAATCCGGGAAAAGCAAACAAAATCTCTTCCGGCTTTTTCTTTTTTTTACCCACACTCATATCGACCACCTGATGGGCTTCCCGTATTTTAGCATGCTCTACCTACCCCAGACGGAGTTAAACGTTATTTCCCCTTCCATACTGGATTATCCCATCATCGATATTCTGGATACCTGGATGAGTCCCGCTTTCTTCCCGGTTACGCTTTCGGAGCTTCCCAGTACCATTAATTTCTTTGATTTTGGCGAGAATCGACTGGCATATTTTTATGAGGATGATTTTGAGATTGTTTCGGTCAACGATAAGGATGAGCAAGACGATTCCTGGCTGGCGCGAATTAGTTGCATCCGGAACTTTACGCATCCCAAAGGTGGAACCTATTTATACAAAATTGAAAACCGGAACGGAAACGCGGTGGTGTTTGCTACGGACGTTGAAGGATTTGTGGGGGGGGATCAGCGATTGATTCAATTTGCTCGAAATGCCAAGATACTTTTCCATGATGCTCAGTACTCTTTAAACGAGTACCGCATGTTTCAGGGATTTGGGCATTCCACGTTTGAGATGGCCTGTCAGGTAGCGCGCGAGGCTCAGGTGGAAAAGTTAATCCTCTTCCATCACGATCCCCGGCATACCGACCAGGAATTGAGCGAGCTGGAAAATAAAGCACAGGTTCTATTCCCGGAGACCTACATGGCCACCGAATCCATGGAATTCTTTTTCTAACACGCTTATATGAATGATCTGGAAAATTAAAATCCTTTCTTTCGCCCGAACGGCGATTTATGTCCAGATTACCATCTGGGGAATTCTGGTGGGCATTTTGCTAGTGGGGTTGTTCTTTCTCCAGGTGGTGAGTTTTTATAATTATGTGGTCTTATTATCCGTCTATGTGGTTTCCATTATTTTCCATGAATTCGGCCATTTCTTCGTTGCACTCTACTATCATTACCCGGTGCATAGCCTGAATTTCTCGTTAATCGGTGGCAATATTCGCCTCTATCCGGTGGATGTACCTTACGCCCATCAAATCAGATTAGCGATTGCAGGGTCTCTGGTAAATTTAACTCTGGCTTTTCTGGTGTTTCTTTTTTGCAGCATTGCAGTCAATAAAATTAACTTAATCTCCCTGAATCTTCACCAATTGAATTTGTTGAAGGATATTTTCTGGATTAATGCAGGGATGGGAGCACTCAATCTATTGCCTGTCTATCCCCTGGATGGGGGTTTTTTATTGGAAACCTGGTTGAGAAAAAAGAATGTGTCTATTTATCATTTTGAACAGATAGCGCATTCCATTGAAATTTCTCTATCGGTTATTTTTCTGATGTTTGCCATCTGGCTGAAGTGGTGGTGGATAATTTTATCTATGTTTATTTTGAGCAATCGATTTTTCAGGAAGGTGCGCATTCAGTGGACGGAAGAATGGTTCACCCTGCCGGTATCTGAATTTGTAGTTCAAGATGTACAAACATTTCCTCCGGAACAACTCCTGGGGGAGGTTGTTCAGGAATTTCAGTTTCCCCATTCTATTATTTTACCTGTTGTGAAAAAGGATGGGCACTTTGTAGGGATTGTTACTGAGCATGATTTCAATCAACAGGTAAACCATGGGAATCTATGGGTGCCGATGGAACAACTTTGCCATAAAGATTATCCGGTGCTGGAGGCGTCTCAGAGCCTGGGGAAAGTCCTCTCGTTTCTGAAAAAAACTCACTACAAAGTGCTTCCGGTGGTGAGTCAGGGAAAATATATAGGAATGTTTTATCCGGGACTGATACGGAAAAATTTTTAAGATGGAATGGAAAATAAAACAGGAGGAATTGGATTATGTTCAAGAAAATTGTGGTTGCCACGGATGGTAGTGAGTTGTCGTTAAGTGCGGCACGCAAGGGAATGGAACTGGCGAAATTGTTTCATGCCCGGTTGGAAGTTATTTATGTCATCGACCAGCGCGTGTTTTTCTTCCCCCATGAGGTGCAGATATTAGCACCGGAGAATCCTTATTTCAAGATTTTGGATGAGCTTCGCCGGAATGCCGAGGCGATTCTGGATAAGCTGGAAAAAGTTGCCCAGAAAGTTGGAGTCGAAATCGAGCGATTTGTTCTGGAAGGAGCTGTGGTGGATGAGATTAATCGGCGGGTGGAAGAAGCAAAAGCCGATTTACTGATTATCGGAGCGCACGGAAAAACGGGTGAGCATCGTGGTGTGCTGGGGAGTACCGCTCAGGCACTGGTTGGAAGCGCTTCTTGCTCCATTATGATAATTCGTGAATAATGGATAGGAATGACTGATGAAGCCAGGAAACTATCGTCGTACCAAAATCGTGGCTACGCTGGGGCCTGCCACGCAGTCCGATAAGATGATTCGCCAGCTGGTACGGGCCGGGGTCAACGTGTTCCGGTTAAATTTTTCTCACGGAGACCATGCTTCCCATCTGGAAACAATTCGCACAATTCAGAAAATTCGGGAAGAGGAAAGTGTGCCGGTGGCTATTTTGCAGGATCTAAGCGGCCCCAAAATCCGGGTTGGCGCTATCGATGGAGATGGAATGGATTTGAAAGCGGGAGATGAATTGGTGCTGGATGCTGCCCGCACCGAGCCGGGACGAGATAATGTGGTGGGGGTGAATTACTCCGGTTTTGCCGAGGATGTCTATCCCGGTGCACGGCTTCTGCTGGCAGATGGTGACCTGGAGCTTAAAGTGAAAAGAATCGAAGGTTCCCGGGTTATCTGCGAGATTGTGCGGGGCGGAAAGTTATCTTCGCACAAAGGGGTTAATTTCCCCTCGGGGAGTTTCAATATTCCCGCTTTAACCGAGAAGGATGTCCGGGATCTGGAGTTCGGTCTGGAGTATGGAATTGATTTGGTGGCGATGTCCTTCGTACGCTCGGATTCCGATCTGGAAGATGCCCATCGGGTGTTTCAACGGAAGGGGCGTACGGTTCCCCTGATTGCTAAAATCGAAAAGCACGAAGCGCTGGAGAATCTGGATGCCATTATTGAGCGCGCAGATGGGATTATGGTTGCCCGGGGTGATCTGGGAGTGGAGGTGGAAGTGGAGCGAGTGCCGGTGCTGCAAAAGGAAATCATTCGTAAATCGAACTTACAGGCTAAGCCGGTGATTACCGCAACCCAGATGCTGCGCTCCATGGTGGAATCCCCTTATCCTACCCGCGCCGAAGTCACCGATGTAGCCAATGCCATTCTGGATGGCAGCGATGCCGTGATGCTTTCGGAAGAAACGGCAGTGGGCAAGTATCCGGTAAAAGCCGTGGAAATGATGGCGCGGGTAGCCCGGCAGGTGGAATCCATCTACCCGTTTTTGCGCAGTAAACTGCAACGGGCGGCACGGGAAAATCTCGACCCCACCGATTCGGTTGCCCATTCGGCAGTGGTACTGGCCGAAGATATTCATTCCCCATTGATTATCTGCGTTACCCGCAGCGGTTACACGGCCCGGAAAATTTCCCATCTGCGCCCCCGCAGCTTAATTTTCGCACTCACACCCGATGACGAAGTGTTCTTTCAACTGGCATTGCTCTGGGGGGTGATCCCGGCAAAATATCCTCTGGAACACGATTTGAATAAACTGATGAGCGATGCCGTGCACATGGCCAAACGAAAGCAACTGATACGTAAAGGTGAGGCGTATGTGCTAACCAGTGGCTTCCCCCTGGGTGCACCGGGTTCTATTAACCAGATTACCGGCGATGTGGTACGCTGAGGGAAATGGGTAAGGGATATTGCTTAACCTCTTGTTCTTTAGTAAATTACGGAAAGAGAGAAACGGATTGGACAGAAGGAAGAAATCATGACGGAATTTCAAAAACACCTTTATTTAATCCTTTACCCAAACGAAGCACTGGTGGCTTCGGAATTGAGTCCTGAAGAGTTTGGCCGGCATTATGCGGTGGGAAGTCCCAAGCATTTTAGCGGAAAGGTGATTTTTGCGGAGATTCACCTGGATTTCCGGAACGATTATTTTCAGATTGAGGAATATTTGAAACGTACCGTTTCGGGAATGCCCGGGATTCCCAAAAAGACCAAATTCATTAAATCCTACCGGGTGCTGGAACACATCGATTTTACCTCGATTCTGGCGCTGTATCTGGTTACGGTGGATGGACAGGTACTCAAGCTGGAACGCAGCAGCGATTTTACACGTTTCCAGCAACCCCGGCGCTTGCGGATTTATCAGGAAATCTGCCCTCTGCAACTCCTGGTGGCTTCGAATCTCGACCCTCTCCAGTTTGGGAAGTACATCACCATCGAAACCGAATCCAAGGGCGCTCCCAAAATATTTTTCACCCAGTACAAACTCGATGTGGAAAAATTACTCTCCCTTCGCGATGTGCAATCTCTTACAGCTTCCCCTTTGCCTAATATTAATGTAAGCAATTTAATTTCTGCCATACTGGAGTTGGTGAACAATCCGGATAAACGCACGAAGACCATTAGTTTAAATGAAGTATTCGGGCAAATCTCTTATTCCCAGATCCAGCACGGTTTCTGGTTAGCGGAACCAGACCATATCATCTTCTTCCCCATGCCTTCTGAGGAAGAACTGGAAGAGAAGCATTATACCTGGTGGAAAAGCGTCTATCGTTCGGATTGAAGCGGTTTAAAATCGGGTTGGAAAAAGCCAGGCTCGCGGGAACCTGGCTTTTATTTTGGGTAAAAGAATCGTTTGGGTGCCTTAGCAAAGGATCAGGGAGCTATGATGACCGAAATCAGAGCGCTTCCCACATTGCCGGAAGTATCATAACCCTTCACATAAATCGAATGAGAACCTCCGCCTCCGTAATTGGAGGTGTCCCAGTCGTACCGATACGGATAGGTATTATCGGTGAATTTCAAGATGCCGTCGATGTAAAATTCCACGTAATCCACAGCCACATTGTCGTTAACCTCCGCTACTATCGCAACCGTATCGCCAGTAGTGTAGGTATTTCCGCTCACGGGATAGATGATTGTGACCACAGGAGGAATATCATCTGTATTCACAACGGTTACCCCAAGCACCTGAGTAGTACCAACATTACCTGCGGCGTCGTAGGCTTTGGCGAAAAGGGTATGCGAACTGTTGTTGCTGTATCCGGAAATATCCCAGTAGTAGGTGTAAGAGGCTGTGCTATCGGTATGCACGTAAGCACCATCCACATAGAAATCGACTTTGGTTACACCCACATTATCCGTTGCTTTCACGCTCACGGTAATGTTTTCGGTAATAACCTGGCCGCTTCGGGGATAAATGAAGCTTACGCTGGGTGGTGTTACATCTGGCAAAGCAATGGTGACGTTTTGTTCGGGGGTTTGGGTGGAATTTCCCGCAGCATCGTAAGCAATAGCGGATAGGGAATGTCTGCTTCCCGGCAGAAGGCTGCTGGTGTCCCATACGTACTCATAAGGGGGGGTGGCATCTACCCCGGATAATATTCCATCAATATAAAATTCCACATTGGTGACCCCTATATTATCACTAGCATTTGCCACAACGGTAACGGTGCCGGAAATGGTAGCATCAGCGGGAGGATAACTAATAAAAACTTCAGGAGGAATGTTATCTACAACGTGAGAACTGGCTATGGTTACATTAACCACCGGGGAAATTCCCTGATTCTGGTTGGTATCGTAAGCGTACAACACCAAGCTGTGTTCACTTCCGTAAGTTAGTTGAGAGACAATCCATTCAAATTTCCAGGGAGGGGCAGTAAGGGTTCCTCTTTTCTCGCCATCAATGTACAGTTCCACTCGCTGGATGCCAATATTGTCTGTAACCTTGGCCAGAATATTTACCGTATCTACCACAACACTGCCATTTCTGGGATGAAGAATATTGGCGATGGGTGGAGTATTGTCTATGATGATATCGCTCTCAACCGTAACATTCACTACATTGGAATAGCGGGCTAGTCCTTTAAAATTATAAGCGCGGGCAAAAAGGGTATGTGGACTCCCGTTAATATATCTGTTTACCACCCACAAAAAGTCGAATGGAATTTCGGTGCTGGTATGTTGAAGATAACCATCCACATAATATTCCACATAATCGATTTTGTTTTCGTTGTCGAAACTGGGAACGACCCGTACCGTATCGCTCACTACGGAACCGGAAGGAGGATAAATGATGGAAACAACAGGTGGTGTGGAATCGGTGGGAGATATGGAGCGAATCTGTACTGAAATGCTGGTGGCATAACCCGGATTCCCGCTATGATCCACGGCAAATGCACCAATATAATGGGTACTGTTTGGAGCCAAACTGTCTGTATTCCAGATAAATTCAAAGGGCTCCTTAGTTGTTTCGAACGCCCGCTTACCATCAATGTACACGGCGACATGATCGATGCCATCGTTATCGTTGGCACCAATAATGATGGGGACAGCCCCGGATACCACCTGGTTGTTCGAAGGATGCACAATATAAACATTGGGGGGAAGAACATCCCGCGGTTGGGGATAACTACACTGGAGTACCAATAAAGAGAGAAATAGTAAACCAATCAGAAGTAGTTTCGCCATTATTCTGGAAATCATATTTGACTCCTACTTAAATTATAGAATTGCCTTAAGATGTTAAAAAAACTACAATCAATTATGATTGATGTCACATAAAAATGGAGCGGTTCTTTTCCTTTCTCCAGCTTTTTGTAAAAGTTAATCTTTTTTCCGCGGAAACGCACATGAATAATTCCTGGAATTAAAATAAATTCATGGTTATTATTGTCTAAACATAAATATAAATGGTTAAATTGATGGTTAAAATAGTTTTTTGTTTTCGAGCAGTAAGTTACTTAAGAGTTGCTTTGAAAAGAAATGTTCTGTTAACTTGTCTTTAAAGAAAAGGTTGTATTTGATTGATGATACACTTTCTGAATCCAGCGGTACTATTTGGACTTGTTGCCGGTATCATTCCGTTATTAATTCATTTATTAAATCGCAAGAAATTTCGCGAAATTCCTTTCAGTACCGTGCATTTTCTGAAACAGATGTCCCGGAAGGAAATGCGGCGATTAAAAATTCGCCAGATTCTCCTTTTGATTATCCGTACCCTCATTGTTCTGTTGCTGGTATTGGCTTTTGCCCGGCCTACTCTGAAGAGCAGCGGTTCGCTTCTGGCAGGGCGCAGCGCCGTGGAAATGGTGTTTTTGCTGGATAACAGTCTCTCATTAAATCGACTGGAAATTGGGGGAAGTTTGCTGGAGAAGGTGCGCGAAACCTGGTTAAGCCTGGAACCCCTGGCTCATTCCGGCGATCGTATTTCCGTTGTGACGCTGGGAAATCCTCCTGCGGTTCTGGTTAAGCAGAAACCGTATTCTCCCGGCATCTGGCAGAAGGTTGCTTCGGAGCTTCATCCCGGAGCACTGCGCGGCGATTTTTACACGGCATTGCTGAAAGCGGTGGGTTGGTTAAAAAACTCGTCCATCTTCCGAAAAGAAATTTTTATCATTTCCGATTTCCAGAAAAGCAACATCCAGGAGAAACAAATTCGGGAGCTTCTTCAGAGCCTGAATTTCCCGGTTCATTTCTATCTGATTCCGATTACTGCCCCGCCGGTGGAAGATGTTTCGGTCGATAGTGTGGAGATTGTCAATCGGCTGATCGAAAAAGACCAGGAGCTTCAGATAGAAGCACTGGTGCGCAACAATCATCCGCAGAAATATCTGACTTCGCTGGTTTCGCTGATTCTGGATAATGTGCGGGTTGCCCGGCAGAACGTTTCCCTGGCACCCGGAGAAGGCAAACTGCTGAATTTCCGGTTTGCCCTTCAACAAAGCGGATTTGTGCGGGGATATGTGGAGTGCGAAAGCGATATGCTGGCCGAGAACAACCGTTATTATTTCAATTTTTATGTGCCGGACGAGATCGCCCTGTTACATATCGTTCCCGGGGAATCGTTCCACAGCTACCTACCCCTTATCCTGCAACCGGCGTTGGAAAAGAAGATATTCCGTTATAAACGAATCAATTCCCTGAACTGGTCGAACGTGGATTTTGCCCGATTCCGGGTGATTGTTCTGGAGGGATTTAATCACATTCCCGAAGGGCTGGCGCTACGCCTGCAGCAATTCGTGCAAACGGGTGGCGGACTCTGGATAATCCCCGGCAACCAGATTGTGCCCACCGAAATGAATCGGTTCCTGGAAGCGTTAAAAATGGGGCAGATTCTGGAATTGGCCGGGCATCCCGGGAACACCACCGAATTTCTTACCCAGGGGAAAATCCGCTGGGGACATCCCATCTTCGAGCGATTATTTGAGAAAAAGGGAGAACTGCATCCCATCGAGTTTTATGCGTACTATCGATATAAACCCACCCGAGGGGAAGAGGTGCTTATTCCCCTGAAAAACGGTGATCCATTATTAAGTACCCGATTCCGGGAAAATGAAAATGTTGCGTTTTTCACTGTTCCCTTGCAAACGCAATGGACGAATTTATTGTACCGGGGATTTGTCGTCCCCCTTAGTTACCGCCTGTTGTACTATATGGTCGTTCGGCAGCATCCGGCTGCCATTTCCATTCATACCGGAGAAAAATTTACCTGGCGATTTGAACATTTACCGGCACCCTATCAATTCACGGTGCGTGATCCTTCCAATTTGTTGCGGAAGGTAATTCCAACTTTCCGGGGAAAAGCGGTACAGGTTGAAATTCAGGATAATCTGCAGCCCGGCAATTATGAAATCCTCCAGGGAGGGCATCCCATTGCACTTTATTCGGTGAATCCTGACCCGGAGGAGTCCCGCCAGCAATTTTTAGAGGAGAAGCAACTCCGGAACATCTTTCCCTGGATGCACTGGTTCCCTCCGGAGGGTAATATTAGCGAAGCTGTGGAAAAGACGCGTTTTGGTAAAGAACTGTGGCCGTATCTGCTGGGATTGGTTCTGCTGCTGCTTCTGGTGGAGATGATTCTGGGATATACCGGTTCCCGCAAAGAAGCCGAAAGGTTGCAGCAGGAGCTGGCCAGTGAGTAGAAAAACCCCGGTGTTTTCAAGACATTTTAATGATCCGGGAACAAATTCAACTGGCACAAAAACGAAATTTTCAATAAATTTTAGAGGTCAAGAAAAAAGAAAAAGGAAACAATTTATTCTTTGTAGAATTATAAATAGCGATTGGAGTTAAAAAAGCTGGTTTTAATTTGACATATTCAACCACAGTTCAGTCGAAGGAAAAAACTATTCTGGTTGGTGTTCAGCTCGCCGGTCAAAGGGCCGGGGAGTGTGAACAGAATTTGCAGGAGCTGAAGCAATTAGCCACCACAGCCAACCTGAAAGTTGTCGCCACCCTGATTCAGGAATTACAGAGAATAAATCCCGCCTATTTTATTGGGAGCGGAAAGGTCTCCGAATTGGTGACGCTGGTTCAAAGCACCGGCGCGGATGTGGTGGTGTTTGATGATGATCTGGCACCGGCTCAGATTCGCAATCTGGAAAAAATGGTTCCGGCAAAGATTATTGATCGCAGCACGTTGATTCTGGACATTTTTGCCCATCACGCTCGCACCCGGGAGGCGAAGACTCAGGTGGAGTTGGCCCAGCTTCAGCACCTGTTACCGCGGCTTACCCGGCAATGGACACACCTTTCCCGGCAGGTGGGAGGTATTGGTACCCGCGGGCCTGGAGAAACACAGCTGGAAACCGACCGCCGAATGATTCGCCGCCGAATCGAAAAACTGCGTCACGATCTGGAACAAATCGACCGCCAGCGCACGGTGCGCCGGCGCAATCGGCGCAAAATGTTCCGGGTAGCCCTCATTGGTTATACTAATGTAGGGAAATCCACTCTGATGAACCTGCTTTCGGGCTCACAGGTGCGGGTGGAAAATCAGCTCTTTGCAACATTGGATTCTACCGTGCGCCGGGTTGCCCTAACCGATAATTATCAGATCCTGGTTAGCGATACCGTGGGCTTTATCCGAAAGCTCCCCCATCAGCTCATTGCCTCTTTTAAAAGTACCCTGGATGAAGTCCGGGAAGCAGAACTGCTGCTCCATGTGGTGGATATCAGCCATCCTCAGTTTCGGGAGCAAATGCACACGGTGATGAAAGTGCTGGAAGAACTGAACTCCCATCGTAAACCCATGCTCATTGTGTTTAATAAAATTGATCGGTTACAGGAAATGGGAATTCTGGCTGCGCTGCGGCAGCAATATCCCGATTCTGTGTTCATTTCTGCCGTTCGACAAATTGGGATTCCCGCACTGCGCCAGAAAATTCAGGAAATTCTGGAAAAAGAATTTGTCGCTGCTCGTATGCAGATTCCACTTTCCCACCAGAAATTGGTTCATTTTATTCATGACCATACGCTGGTGGAAGCTCAGAATTACAATCATGAATATGTGGAG
>JALXCH010000473.1 GCA_026991005.1 Calditrichia bacterium
GTGTTTGGTACTGTGGTGATGATGACTACCGAGCGCCGCCGCGAATTTGGTGTACTCATTTCCGTGGGAATGAAGCGCATCCAGTTGATGCTGGTAACCACCCTGGAAACGATTTTCCTTTCCTTCCTGGGCGCCATTACCGGTGGCCTGTTCTCCTTCCCCATGGTGTGGTACTTAAGTCGTCATCCCATCCACTTCAGCGGGGAAATTGCCAAAGCCTACGAGATGTTTGGGGTGGAACCGATTTTTGCCTTCACCACCGATCCCACTATTATTTTTCATCAGGCACTGGTGGTTTTAATCATCGCTCTGGCTACGGCGGTTTATCCCGTATTTTTCGTAAAACGGCTGGAACCGGTGGCTGCTTTACATGGGTAGAACGGCTTTTTCGCAAAGAAAAAAGAGTTAAGAGAAACAGAAAGGTTTATTGGAAATAAAGGTTTGAGAAATGTTCGGAGTTAACAAAGAAAAGAATGGAGAGAAGGAGTTCGTTTTCAGGGATTCGTAACATGGAACCGAGAATATTACTCATGTTTCACAATTCGACCATATTTTGGGGAATAGAACAATGTTATTAATGTTAGCCTGGCGCAACGTCTGGCGCAATAAAAAACGGAGTCTGATTATTCTGCTGGCAATTACTTTTGGTCTGTGGGGAGGATTGCTGGCCGGTGCCATCATGATGGGCTGGGGCGAATCGATGGTATCCACCGCCATCGACCGCGATCTGGGACACATCCAGATACACTCCCCTGGCTTTCGGATGGAGCAGGAACTCACCAACTGGATTCCCGACGGTCAGCAGGTGCTTACCCGGGTTCAGAACATGACCGGAGTAAAAAGCGCCTGCGGACATGTGGTGTTGCAGGGAATGGCTTCCTCTCCCACCTCCAATTTTGGGGTATTAATCTACGGCGTCAATCCCGAAGAAGAAGCGAAAGTGACTGTCATCCGGGAGAAGCTGATTGCTGGCAATTATTTTGAAGAAGCCAAACGGAATCCCGTGGTGATTGGTGCCAAACTGGCCGAGCGGCTGGGACTGAAGCTGCACTCCAAGCTGGTACTGGGTTTCCAGGGATTGGATGGAGAGCTCATCTTTTTAGCTGGCCGGGTGGTGGGCATTTACAAAACCGAATCCTCCTACTTCGACGAATCGCACCTGTTCATCCGGCAGAGCGATTTATTCCGGGTACTGAACTGCCAGCCCTTCATACACGAAATCACTATCCGCGCTCTCCACTCCCGAAAGGTACCGGAATTACTCCCCAAACTGCAGCAGCAATTTCCCACGCTGGAAGTGTTGAGCTGGAAGGAAATCGCTCCGGAAATTGCCTACATGGCTGCTTCGATGGACAGCTTTACCTATCTTTTCCTGGCCATTATTTTATTTGCACTGCTTTTCGGAATTACCAATACCATGCTCATGTCCGTGGTGGAGCGGTTCCACGAACTGGGTATTTTACTGGCCATCGGGATGAAACGTCTCCGCATTTTTACCATGATTTTGCTGGAAACCATCTTGCTCTCCCTCACCGGCGGAGTGGCGGGCATCATCATCGGTGTGGGAACGGTGATGTTGCTGGGGCATCAGGGGCTGGATCTTTCCGCCTTCGAATCCAGCCTTGCCAGCTTTGGTGCCAGTGCTATTCTGTACCCGTACCTTCCTACAGAAATGTACATCATCCTCACGCTCATGATTCTGTTTACCGCCCTGCTGGGGGCAGCACTTCCGGCCTGGAAAGCGGTTCACATCGAACCGGCGCAGGCCACCCGGATTGTTTAAGGAACAAAATGGAGTTTAATTATGGCATTAATTGAACTGGATCATCTGGTGAAAATTTACAATAGTACCAGCGTACCGGTAAAAGCAGTGGCAGATGTTTCGCTGCAGATCGAGGAAAAGGAATTCACTGCCATTGTGGGGCCCTCCGGCTCCGGAAAAACCACCCTGCTGAATTTAATGGGCGGATTAGACAAACCCACTTCGGGACGGGTCGTGGTGGATGGAACCGATCTGGCAACCCTGAAATCCAGTAAAATCATTGAATTTCGGCTTCATCACATCGGATTCGTCTTCCAGGCGTACAATTTAATTCCTGTTTTTACCGCCCTGGAAAATGTGGAATTCATCATGTTATTGCAGGGGGTGGAAAAGCAGAAACGGCGGCAGCGAGCCATCGATTTGCTTAAAGCGGTGGGGCTGGAAGATAAAATACACGCCATGCCCTCCCAGCTTTCCGGGGGGCAGCAGCAGCGGGTAGCCGTTGCCCGGGCGCTGGCCAGCCATCCCTCCTTCGTGCTGGCAGACGAACCCACCGCTAATCTGGATTCCCACACTGCCGAGCAATTACTGGACATCATGGCGCAATTAAACCGCGATTTCGGAATGACCTTCATCTTTTCCACCCACGATCCCCGGGTTATTCGCCGCGCCCGGCGGGTGATTACCCTGCAGGACGGGCAGGTCATTAAGGACGAACTGCAGGAGTGAGCCATGCGCTTCCGGCAACTGTTCATCTGGATCGCTGTTCTTTTGTGGTGCGCTTCTACCTCTGCCCAATCCACCCCCCTCAACGTGGGCGGATATGCCAAATACCTGTTTAGCAGCACCCGTTACCCGTTCTACAATCAGCGTTTGAACGACCACCTCCTCCACCTGCGACTGAACACCCACTGGTATCCCAGCGAAAATCTACAGGCGGCACTGGAATTGCGTTTCCGGGCGTTTTATGGTAATTCTGTAGAGAAAATCCCCAATTTTAAAGAATTTATTCGGAACAAGCACGAGCGCTGGAAGATGGATCATTTCTTCTGGGAAAATTCAAAAAGTGTGGGATACGGAGAAGTGGATCGTTTGTGGCTGGATTACACCCGGGGAAATCTGGAAATCACCCTGGGACGCCAGCGTATTGCCTGGGGAACCACGCTGGTGTGGAATGTGATCGACATTTTCAATCCCTACGATATTCTGGATTTCGATTACGAAGAAAAGCCGGGTTCGGATGCCATTCGCTTTCAGTACTACACCGGTGCGGTCAGTAAGGTGGAGTTTTCTTACAAACCCGGCAAAAGCGCCCGAACCACCACCTGGGCGGGATTGTGGGGTTTCCATGCCTTTGAGTACGATTTTTTCCTGCTTGCCGGGAAGAGCCGCAATCGCTGGCTGGTGGGCGGTGCCTGGAGCGGGTATATTGGGGACGGGGGTTTCCGCGGGGAATGGTTGTGGAGCGACGCCCCGGCTAAAAGTGCCCCGGATCCCCTGCCTTATTATGCTTATTTTATTGAATCGTTTTATCTGGAACAGCGCCACAGCTTCTCCGCCTCCCTTTCCGGAGACTACACCTTTTCCAGTTCCCTTTATCTTCACGGAGAAGTGCTGTACAATCGCATCGGGAAAACTCGCAACGCGGGTTTGTACCTCTGGGAGGCGCCGGAAGTGGGTTTGCTTTCCCCTGCCCGCTGGTCGCTTTTTCTGGAAGCAGGATACGACATTACACCGCTGTTGCGGGGGAGCGGTTTTGCCATTTTAAATCCGATCGATCATTCCTACCTCTTTGCCCCAACACTGAATTATTCTGCCCTCACCAATCTGGATGTGATGCTGCTGGCCTTTTTCCCGGAGGGCGACTCCCTCACCGAATTCGGCGGATACGGAACTTCTCTGTTTTTCCGCCTTAAATATTCCTTTTGAAGGAAAGAAATTCCAAACATCACATTCACCCGTCCCGGAGGGACGGAATGCCACTAGCCCACAAATTCGAGAGGCTGTGTGAAAACGCTGTGTCAACAGAATATTTATTCATTGTCATTCAAAGCAAAACATAGCCCCGAGCTTCCAGCTCGGGGAACATAAATCCACACTAAAAATAGGGCTTTAGCCCAATTTTAGGCTAAAGCCTGACTTTGGAAGGTGGGATTCTGAGATCCACGAGCTGAAGCTCGTGGCTATAAAAAACACTGTAATTCTTGATGATTTAAAGAATTACATTGAATTTTAAAGACTGGGAAATACCATTGAAAAGAAGTATTCCTTTATTATTATCTCAATGCTGGGTTCCCATGGCCATAAAGAAATACTTAATTTAGTAATAAATACAGATTGAGTAACACGCTCTTTATTGATCCAGTTTTAAATAAACATTATGAGCTACAATATGCGCGATTATGATTAAATATTCTTCTAAGTTTTATTTTTACAC
>JALXCH010000474.1 GCA_026991005.1 Calditrichia bacterium
GGCATTTCGCTTCCCGAAGGGTTGCTCAATTCTTCGCAACTGCCGGAGCCGTTATTCACCCCCAGCACCAAAGCGGAAAGCGGCCACGACGAAAATATTACCTTCCGAAAAATGAGCCAACTGGTGGGGGAGGACATCGCTTTGGAGCTTAAAGAAAAGAGTCTGGCACTGTACCAGTACGGGGCGGAGATTGCCCGGCTGAAGGGTATCATCATTGCGGACACCAAATTCGAGTTTGGGATGCTGAACGGGGATATTATTTTGATTGATGAAGTGATGACGCCGGATTCTTCCCGCTTCTGGCCTGCCGAATTGTACGAACCGGGGAAGAGCCAGCCCAGCCTGGATAAGCAGTACTTACGCGATTATCTGGAAACGCTGGACTGGGACAAAACGCCTCCGCCGCCGCCATTGCCGGAAGAGGTGGTGCAAAACACTTCCCGAAAATATCAGGAAATTTTAAAAATACTCACGGGTCAGAGCGTGGAGGATATTCTACAGGCCGATTAACCGGAAACATTGGGGGAAATATGAGCATTCGCATTGCCGTAATAGGAGCAGGAAGCTGGGGTACCACGCTGGCCAATGTGCTGGCCGAAAACGGGCACGAAACCCTGCTCTATGTGTACGAAGAAGACCAGTATAAATTGATGCAGAAGGAACGGCGTAACGAGAAGTATTTGCCCGGCGTGCCGCTGGTGGATTCGTTAAAGTTGACGCACGATTTGCAGGAAGCGTTTCGTTTTGCACCCTATCTGGTGATGGCGGTTCCTTCCCATGCCATGCGCAGTGTGTTGCAGCAGTGGGAGGGTGAGGACTTCGCCGGGAAATATTTCATCAATGTGGCTAAAGGAATCGAGAACGACACCCTTTTGCGCATGTCCCAGGTCATTCACCAGGTGACGGGGGTACCGGAAGAGCGCATCGCCACCCTTTCCGGTCCCAGCCATGCCGAAGAGGTCAGTCGCCACATTGCCACAGCGGTGGTTTCGGCCAGCAGCAGTCTGGAAACCGCCCGGCTGGTACGGGATTTGTTCCGGGCACCCTATTTCCGGGTGTACTCCAGTACGGACATCATTGGAGTGGAACTGGGCGGTGCGCTGAAGAATGTAATCGCCATTGCCGCGGGAATTGCCGATGGTGCCGGTTTTGGAGACAACACCAAGGCAGCTCTGATGACCCGGGCGCTGGTGGAAATGACCCGGCTGGGTGTGGCCATGGGTGCCCAGTTACATACTTTCTCCGGGCTGTCCGGAATGGGTGATTTGATTGTGACCTGCATGAGTCGGCATAGCCGCAACCGCTACGTGGGGGAACAAATCGGGCGCGGCAAAACACTGCAGGAAGTGCTGGACGGCATGGTGATGGTAGCAGAGGGGGTTAAAACCACCCGCTCTGTGCATCAGCTTTTGCAAAAATATCCCGTGGAGATGCCCATCTCCCAGCAGGTGTATCAGGTTCTCTTTCATGAAAAGAATCCTCACGATGCGGTGCGCGATTTAATGCAGCGCGATCCCAAGGAAGAAACACCGTTGTAAAACCTGGAGGGCCATCGGGAAGCATTGCTACCGGAAAAATAGAATCGGATTCGAGTGGTGAAATCACGTACAATTGGGCTGAAGCTATTGCTTCTGGGCTGGCTTCTCCTGGGGCTGTCCACTGCCCGGGCGCAGGACAACCGTACCGAGCGCCTTTTTCTGGATGTTCCCCCGGATACCTTTGTTGTGCACGTCGATTCGACTCTGGATTCTCTGAAGCTCCCCCATTCATTCCTCATCTCCGGTAGCGTGCGCATTTATCGCAATCGTTACAGATTATTGCGGGGTATCCACTACCGTTTGTTTCCCCGGGAAGGCATCATTCGCTTCCATCCTCCTCTTACTTCCGGCGATAGCCTGACCATTTTCTACAAACATATTCCCCTGCCTTTGATTCCTGAATACAGCCATCGCCAGCTGGTGCAAAAGGTGGAAGAAGATACCATCCGCCAGGAGCAAATCCAGCGGGTGCATACCAGCCGGTTCTGGGAGGACATCGATCAGTACAGCAGTAACCTGCAGCGCAGCGGGAGCATTGTGCGCGGTGTGGAAATCGGTTCCAACTCCGATCTCACCCTCAATTCCGGACTGAACCTGCAGCTTTCCGGTTACATTACTCCCCGGGTGCGCCTCATAGCCTCCCTCACCGACCAGACCACTCCCATCCAGCCGGAAGGCAACACCCAGACGCTGCGCGAAATCGACAAAGTGTTTGTGAAAATCATCAGTCCCTACGTGGGCGGTACCCTGGGGGATTTCAATCTGCTGTACGGGAACAGTCAGTTTGGCAACATTAAACGAAAGTTACAGGGAATTACCGCTTACGGGAAATACCGGCAGTATCGGCAGCAGCTTACCTACGCCACCTCTCGAGGTACCTTCCACAGCAACAAATTTATGGGGCAGGAGGGGAATCAGGGTCCCTACCAGTTGCGGGGGAAAAATGGGCAGCGGGAAATTATTGTGCTGGCCGGTACGGAGCGAGTGTACGTGAACGGGATTCTTCAGAAACGGGGGGAGAATTTCGATTACATCATCGATTATGGCCTGGCGCAAATTTACTTCACCAACAAACGCCTTATTACCTCCGAAGACCGCATCGAAGTGGATTTTGAGTACACCGATACTTTTCAGCGCTATGGCAAAAATTTGCTGGGTGCCTCGGCCCAGAAGCAGAATACTGGCAACGGATTGAGTTACGACATCCGGTTTTTTCGGGAATGGGACGATACCAAAAATTTGCTGGAAGATAGTGCACCGCTTACCGAGGAGGAGAAACGCATTCTGGCGTTGGCCGGGGATAGTGCCCAGGCGGCCAGCACCTCTGGTGCCCGGTACGTGGGGGAGGGGAAAGGGAATTACGTCAAGCGGGACACGCTGATTGGAAACACCACCTACCATTTTTACCATTACGTGGGGAATGGGCGAGGCGACTATACCGTGACGTTTAAAGGGGTGGGTCCTGGCAACGGAAGCTATGTTAAGAAGCGGCTGGGGGTGTACCGGTTTGTGGGTCCGGGAGCAGGGGATTACCTGCCTATCCGTTTAATTCCCCTGGCGGGGGAAAAATATCTGGCAGATGTGGGGATGGCGTACAGAATCGGCTCTTTTTTAACCATTCAGGGGGAAGGGGCTTTCTCTTACTGGGATAAAAACGTGTTCTCCCCGTTAGATGATGAGGACAATCCCGGTCATGCGTTCAATCTCGATGTGGCATTTAATCATCCTTCACTCCGGGTGCTCGGTCAGAATCTTGGGTTGTTAAGCTGGAAGATTAGTGCCCGGCGGCGGCAGGCCACCTTTTCCCCGCTGGACCGGGAATATCAGCCGGAGTACAATTACAAATGGAATTTGCAGCAAAGTAAACTGACCGGCGATGAGCAAACCCTGGAGTCGCTGCTGCTTTACCAGCCCGGGGCAAAGGTTAAACTTTCGTTAAACGGAGGGTTAATTCGCCGTGGGGAGGCGGTGGACTCCCGCCGCGGGAAAGGGGAGTTGCTTTTGCTGGATTCCACCCTGGTGAATGGGCGCTTCTTCGGCGAGGCGGTGCGCAGCCTGAATCAGGATTTCCGCAGCGATTGGTACCGGGCGGGCGCATTGCTGGGGCATCAGTTCTCCCGGCTGTACCCCTACCTGGGAGTTAAAGCGGAAGACCGGCGGAATACCTTTCCCGGCGACACCCTCACCGGTTTCTTCTTTACCGAAAAAAACGCCGGTTTCCGTCTGGAACCTTTTTTCGGTACCGCCTGGATGTGGGAAAGCAAAATCCGGGAAGATTATCTTTACAATCCGGTAAAATACCGGGAGCGGCAAAAATTGGCGGTTTCCACCACCCATGAGTTGCAGATGCACATCCTGAAATCTCGCAACTGGCAGGGACGCGTCTCTTTTGTGTACCGCGAGAAAAAATACGATTCTCTGTTTACCCATCTTTCCCCCGAACAGAAAGCAATGTACAAGGTGGATCCCCAATTTCAGGACACCACCTGGATCGATCGCCGCAGTCAGTTAGCTAACATGGAGATTCAGTACCGGAACCGTTTGCGCACGGTGGATAGCCGCTGGAATTACAAGGTTGCCAGTGAATTGCAAGCGCGGCAGGAAAAAGTTTATTTGCGGGTGGGAGAAAATCGCGGTAATTACCGCTGGGACGAGACGCTTCAGGAGTACGTGCCCGACCCCCAGGGTGATTACATTCTGGTGGTGGTACCCACCGGGGATTTTCTCCCGGTGACCAACGTGGAAGCCAGCTGGCAATTGCGCTACCGTCCCCGTCCCTCCTCGGCAAAATCCCGCGGCTATCGAAAACTGCTGAACGCCATTTCCACATTTACTTTTCTGCGGGTGGACGATAAAAATGCCTCCTCCAACGTCTGGCGACTGTATTTGTTAAATCCCTCCGAAATTCACAACACCAGCAGTACCCTACAGGGAAGCTTTATTTTTAATCAAGATATCTATCTGTTCGAGCGCAATCCTGCTTACGGATTTACCCTGCGCAGCCGCTTCCGGGATAATCTCGCCAATCAGTTTATCGATGCCAATTACAACGAAAGCCGCCGCCTCTGGGATGGCATCGTCATCTGGCGCCAGAAGCTGTGGCGGAATAAACTCTCGCAGGAAACCGAGTACAAATACAGCACCAATTTCCGTGCTGTCTCTGCCCAGCCCAGCCGCAACCATCGCATTTTTGGGCACATGATTCAGGTGAAATGGAACTACCGCCCGGTGTATGCCTGGCAGTTGCGGCTGGGGATAGAGGGCGGCTGGCAGCGGGACAGAAGTGTCGAAAATCCCATGAAAATACGCTATTACGAGATTAAACCGGAAATTCAATATTCCATGAAGAGCAAAATGCGCGGTACGGCAAACCTGAATTACCTGCGGGTGCAGGAACTGGAAAATCCTTTTAACCGCCCGATTCCTTATGAAATGGGAAAGGGAAAGAAAAGCGGTGTCTCCTTGCTGTGGAATGTTCGCTTCGAATATTTTGTGAGTACCAACATCTCGGTTACCGCCACCTACACCGGGCGACGGGATGCTGGGATGCTGCGTACCATCCATCTGGGTAAAGCGGAGGTGCGGGCGTTTTTTTAGCGATCAAAGAAGAATTAACACCGGAAGCAGAACAATGGTGAGGTAGGAAAATTGAAAAGATGGGTAGTTAAACCGGAGTAAAGAATGTTTAAAAATTCTGTGAAAAATAACCGGCAGAGCGCGAATTCTCTGGTTCACCGGGGACTGAAAATGGAATGTTGCAGGGAGAATTAAGGAGTGCTCCGGCGTTTACTCACATACCTGGGAATTCTCGTTGGTATTTTCGGGATGATGGAACCGGGCAGAGCCATGGTGCCGCCGGATTCTCTCGCCAAACCTTCCACACCTCCGGCGCTGGAAAAGCTGGAAATTGTGCTTCAGCCTCCAATCAAAGAAAAAATCAAACTGGAGGAAAATCGCTACCGGCTGCATCCCATTCAACCGAACCTCCTGAAGCGCCTCCGTAAGGAGATTGAACGGAAGTTGCAGGAGGCGGGTTATTATCTGGGCCGGGTGGATTCTTTTCGGGTGGTGCCTTTGCCGGATACCACCCGTGCCAGCTTAACCCTCTTTGTGCATCCGGGACGGAAATTTATTGTTAGCGAGGTGCGGTTGCAGTTCCAGGATAGTTTGAGTACCGAGCTGCAGGAAACCCTGGTAGAGATTTGTCAGCGCTACACCCCCCAACCCATGACTCTGCTGTGGGAAAAGAGTTTGTTTGGGGCGCTCATTTCCGTGCTGGAGAATAACGGCTTTCCGCTGGCGCGGCTGGAAACGGAAAAAATTCAGGCAGATACGGTGCTGGAGGAAGAAGCGCACGTGCGGTTGTTCGTAAAGGTATTTGCGGGCTCCCGGGTGCACATTGCCGGATTACGCATCCCGGCGCGTTACCAGGTGGATACCCGGTATCTGGAGCGCATTTTTCATTTTCATCCCCACCAGTTGTACCGGGAAAATCAGGTGCAGCGCTTCCGGCAAATTTTACTGAAACAGGAGTTTGTGGAAACCGCCGAGGAACCGCAATTGATGCGCACCGCCGATAGCCTCTTTTACCTCTACCTTCCCTTTAAATTGGCGCCACCCACCGCCATTGATGGCATTGTTGGGTATGTGCCACCACCCACCAATAAACCGGAAGCGAAGGGATATTTTACCGGAATGTTTCGGGTAGAACTCCGTAACCTATTTGGCACCGGGCGTCTGGTAAATATCGCCTGGAAGAAGCCGGATCGCTATTCCGAGGAGTTTCATCTGCGCTATCGTGAACCGTTTATTCTGGGATTGCCGTTCCATGCGGGAGTGGAATTGCATCGCATCATTCGCGACACCACCTATATTGAATGGGAATATGCCCTGAATGGGGAAATTCCTTTGCACGAGAATGTGACGGCTATTTTTCGGGTGTTTACCCGGGATGTGTATCCGGACTCCCTGGCCAGTGCCGTGCAGCGGTTACCCCGTACCCACTCTCTCCGTTCCGAGCTGGGATTTCAGTTCGACAACCGGAACGAACCGTTTAATCCCACTCGCGGGATGGTGCTTAACGTAAGTGTGGATTACGGAAAACAGGAAAATCTGGGGCCCGACTATCTGCTCGCCGAGGATAGTCTGTTACGCAAGACCGATGTTACCCGCATGCGGGGAAGGCTGGCACTGTACCGAAAAATCTGGCGGCGGCAGGTGCTGGCACTCAATGTGCAGGCGGGATTTGTGGGGAATACCGGTCAGCAGGTGCAGTTGCCGGAGATGTTCTGGTTTGGCGGCGCCACCAGTGTTCGGGGCTTTCGGGAAAATCAGTTTGTGGCAGAACGAGTGGGATGGATGAATCTGGAGTACTGGTTTTTACTGGGACCGCGTTCGCGTTTTTTCCTTTTCTGGGATTGGGCAACTTACTCCCGGAAATATCCCGAACGGGTGCATGGGCAGCCCATGGGATTTGGGTTGGGGATTCGCCTTACGGGACCTCTGGGCATCATGCAGGTGGATTACGGATTAGCCAGCGGAAAGAGCTTCCGGGATGGGATGATTCACTTCCGGCTGCTGAATACATTTTAATTTTTTTCGGAAAGAATATTTTTTTAAAACCACAGAAACCACAGAAGCCACGGAAAGGAATGATAAATTAAAAATGAAAAATGAAAAATGTCCACAGGATGCTGTGCATAAAATGTAAAATGAAAAGTGTGTTTAATGGAAATATTAGACAAATATTTATTGAGGGATTTTCAGGAAAATTAAAACGAGCTTTTTGAATAAGAAAAATAACATCCACTGGCAAGGTGAGAGGCTACAAAATGGCCGAAAGATATTAGCCCATGGCCTTCCAGCCATGGGAATGGGAAATCCCACCCACCTCGTTTTAGTCCCGGAGGGACGGCAGAAGGAATTTTGAATTGTGAATTTTTGTAACCATAGAAAAAATTAAACCACAGAGGACACAGAATTCACAGAATTGAATAAAAATAAAAAAAATGAAGAATGAAATTTTTTATAAAGGGAGTGCGAAGCACTCACACAAGAATAGCCCAGGGCGAAGCCCTGGGAATAGAGAACATCCCAAAAATTGAGCCCTGAAAGGGCGATACTGATGGAATTATTAATTTTGAATTAATTTTGGTAACCCCAGAAGATACAGACAGGCACCAATACCAGGGAAAACCACAGAAGACACAGAAAGGGATGAAAAATGCAAAATGCAAAATGCAAAATGTAAAATGTGGGTAATTGAAATATTAGACGAATATCTATTGAGGGATTTTCAAGAAAATTAAAATAAGCTCCTTAGATTTGAAAAATGACATCTTTTGGCAGGGTACGAGGCCACGAAGTGGCCGAAAGATATTAGCCCATGGCTTCGAGCCATGGGAAAGAGAAATCCAATCCAACCTATTTGAGTCCTGAAAGGACGACAGATAGAATTTTGAATTTTTGCAACCACAGAGAACACAGAATACACACAAAATTTTAAAACAGAAGAAAACACGAAGGTCGCTCAAAAACCCGTCCCGAAGAGCACGGGATGATACTTAGCTGCTTTGTGATGTGACATCTGGAAATTGGGATTTGGGATTTGTGATTTGGAATTTATAGTTTGGAATTTTGCTAAATTTTTCCCGCCTCCGTTGTGTTCTTGTGCATGTGCCGGTTTAGTTGAAAAAATCCCAAAAAACATTGGGAATATCGTTAGAAATATTTAAATTATGTTAGCGATAACATAATTCTTGAGGTTAGTTGAAATACCGGGGTTTTTATGAAAGCAATCATTTTCAGCATAATTGTCATATCTTTACTTCTGGTTTGTTGTTTCGATCTGAGCTCCACAACAAAAATCAATGTGGGGGTGCTGGTGGTGGAACAGGATGCTCCGGAGATGCAACATCTGCTTAAATGGGGAGAACTCCAGCAGGGCCTGGAACTACATCCCATCACCCTCCAATCCGGATACGCTTACTGGAAAGAAAACGAGGTCATCTGGATTCATTTAACTACAGCTGCAGAACTGAAAAAAGTGGAAGAAAATACCGCGCTTCGCGAACGATTTTTACGGTACTGGAGCGAAGGTGGTAAAATTCTACTCACAGACCTGGCAGCTGCACTACCCCATCAATTTGGATTAGAAACCCGAAAACCGGAAATCAAAACGGTTAAAATTAAGGACGATTGGAATTTCGATAAAAAGGGATTACAGAGTTTCCGCGGACATCCGGTGTTTCATGGGCTTTTCGGTGGTACTTACATCTTCGATGGCACCGAGGATCAAAAAGTGCAAACGGTAGGCTATTTTGAGAACCGCTTCCCGGTGGAAGGGAAGGTGGTTGCCGTGGAAAAATCGTATATTCGTATCCATGCCCAGAACAAACTGGCCATCGAATATGTTCAGGATCAATCCCGATTGCTGACTGTGGGAGGATATGTGTATTTTGCCCGCTCCAATCATTTAACCTATCGCCGCGATCGGTTCTTGAATAATTGTTTTCGGTACCTGACCGGTCGATTGGCAGATGGACGCATTACCTACTGGCAAAATTACCGGCATCTACCCCGGGAGTTCGAGATCCGCAGCGCCGCGGCACCGGAATTAAATCCCGTTGCCTTTCTGGCCGATCTACACCCGGTGATGAAGCTCTCTACCGATTATCCTTCACGGGATTATTACGATGTTGCCGGTCGGCGCTGTTTGGTGATGGGCAAAGAAAAAACCGGTATTGATGAGATATGGACGCATCCTTTCCGGGTACTGCGGGATTATGAGGCAGGATTTGTGCTGGCAGAAAAATTTTACGCATTGGGGGAATTTCCGGCGCGCCTGAAGGTGCTGCCTGAAGCAATCCTCCGAGAATACCAATTGCCTCAGGGTAATTTAAAGGAGCTTGTATTTGCTTCACTGAATAAACCGGGAGCAATTATTCATTATGAATGGGAGGGAAAAGATTCCCTTGTGCTGGTGGTGCGCTTTCGCAGCGATTTACGCTGGATGTGGCCTTATGATGAATATGCTATTGGCGACGTCTGGTATGGTTACGACAGTACTCAGGCAGTACTCCATCTCCACGATTCCGCCGGAGATTTGTATGGTATGATTGGGAGCAATGTGCAACCTGTGCAAACCCTTACCGGAGCCTATGAGTCCATTATCTGGAAAAAGAACCGCTTTGTAGGTAAACCAACCTCTTTAAACCAGGTGTATCACGCTGCACGGTTCATTCTTTCTCCTGAACAACACCCTGTGATGGATATTGTCGTCGTGGGCACCAATCGAGGTCGCCAGAAGGCGGTGGAAAATTATCAGGCTATTTTGAATCATGTTCCGGAGGAATTCCAGAAATATCGAGCTCATATTGATTCTCTGTTGCAACGCGCTGTTATCTTTCAATCACCGGATGCGGAATTTAATCGCTGGTGGAAATGGGCGCTGGTGGGAACCGATCGGTTTCTGGTGCACACTCCGGGAGTGGGTACCGCTCTGGTGGCGGGATATGCCACGACAGCACGCGGCTGGGATGGTGGACACAAAATCAACGGACGACCGGGTTACGCCTGGTATTTTGGTCGCGATTCGGAATGGTCTGGTTTTGCCATCGACAATTACGGCGATTTCGAACTGGTTCGCAAACAACTGGAATTCCTTCAGCAGTATCAGGATTTGAACGGAAAAATTTTTCACGAGATTTCCACCAGCGGTGTGGTTCATTACGATGCTGCAGATGCCACTCCGCTTTATGTGATTCTGGCAGCACACTATTTGCGTTCCAGCAGCGATCGGGCTTTTCTGGCCAAAAGCTGGCCTCACATTCAAAAGGCCATGGAGTTTCTGTTTTCAACGGATACCGATGGTGACCATTTAATCGAGAATACCAACGTAGGGCACGGCTGGGTGGAGGGAGGCAAGTTGTGGGGGGCTCACACCACCTTTTATCTGGCCGCTTTGTGGGCGCAGGCTTTACAGGATGCTGCGTATATTGCTTCGGTGCTGGGGAAACCAATTCCCGAAAACAAATACCAGAATGAATACGATCTGGTGCACCAGATTATCACCCATCAGTTCTGGAACGATTCCACCCGTTTCTATAACTACGGTAAATTTGCCGATGGTAGCATAAATCCCGAGCCCACTTTATTACCTGCCGTGGCCATGTACTACCAGCTTTTGCCGCAGGAGCGGGTGACCACCATGCTGGAGAACTGGGCCAGCAACGATTACAGCACCGATTGGGGCGTACGGATCGTCAGTGCCCGATCCCCTTTGTTTAATCCCCGGGGCTACCACTATGGCAGTGTTTGGCCGCTATTTACCGGCTGGACGGCTCTGGCAGAATTTGCTTATGGGAATGCCGTGCAGGGATTTACCCACATCATGGAAAACATGCGGATTAAAAATTACTGGGAAAAAGGATTTGTGGAAGAGGTGATGAACGGAGCGGTTTACCAACCGGGTGGCGTTTGTCCGCATCAGTGCTGGTCAGAAACCAACATCTTGCATCCGGGAATTCACGGCATGCTGGGCTGGCGACCGGAAGCACTGCAGCAACGGGGTACCATTGCACCGCATTTCCCCGGGGATTGGGATGAGGTTACGGTGGAGCATTTACGCGTTGGCAATTCTTATTTTACCATGAAATTTCGCCGCTGGGGCAACCGGATGGAATATCGTTTTTCTCTGGAACAGGGAGAACCGCTTACTATTCAGCTCATTCCCCAGCAAGCTGCGGGAATGCACTTGGTGCAGCTTCATGTAAATGAAGAAAAATTCCCCTTGTATCGGTACAATCAGACGGGATTTTTGCCGGTAGAATTGCAGGATAGTGTCCGGGTAACGGTTCACACCCGGGGTGGTGTTGAAGTACTTCCCGTGGTACCGAAACCATATCCCGGGGATAGCTCCCGTGGATGGCGTATCCTCTACGCCCGACGAGAAGGCAAAACCTATCGAATCCGGGTAGAAGGAAGACCCGGAGATGCGTTCGCTCTTCGAGTGCGCACTTTTGGGGAAACCATCAAAATGGTACGCGGAGCTCAATTAGGGGAAACGGATTCCCGAAACATTTCCACCCTGCATGTTAAATTTGGAGAGGGGAGGGAAGCATTTGTGCAAAAAACGATTCGCATCATTTTGCAATAAATCAAAATTCTCCGTTGGCAAAGTCCCTATGTTCATTGTTCTGGAGAATAAATGGTAAGAAATGAAAAGGATAGGGGAACGGATTGGTTCGCAAAGTAACAGCCAGGGAAGTGGCCAGAGCGCTGGGGATTTCTACCATGACAGTTTCCCGGGCGCTGAACAATCGGCCGAATGTTGACGCAAAAACACGGGAGAAGGTGCTGGAAACTGCCCGGAAGATGGGGTACATTCCCAATCACATTGCCAAAAGTCTGGTTTTGCAGAAAACCAACACCATCGGTGTCGTGGTGCCGGAAATCACCCATTCCTTTTTCCCGGAAGTGGTACGAGGAATTGAGGAAGTGAGTTACCAGGCAGGATATCATATTATTCTTTCTCACACGGCAGAAGATGCTACTCGGGAGATTTCCGCCATCGAAACGTTAATTTCCAAACAGGTGGATGGTTTATTGCTTTCCACCTCGCAGAATGTGGCGGATTACGAAATTTATCGGCAGGTGGTACAGCGTGGGGTGCCACTGGTGTTTTACGATCGCTGTGTGAAGGGAATTGGCGCCAGTTGTGTGAGTCTGGATGATGCTGAATGTGCCCGGAAACTGACCGAGCATCTCCTGCAACACGGTTACCGCCGCATTGCCCATATAGGGGGGCCCCGCAATGTCCTCATCAGTACTACCCGGTTGGAGGGATTTCGTCGAGCACTGGAGGAATGGGGAGTACCGATTGATGAGGGTTTAATTGTGGAAGGAGGCTTTCACGAAGCCGATGGATATCGTGCCATGCAGCAGTTATTATCGCTTCCTCCGGAAAAGCGCCCCCGGGCAGTGGTTGCGGTAAACGATCCCGCTGCGTTTGGAGCCATGAAAGCCATCCGGGAAGCCGGTTTACGCATTCCGGAGGATGTGGCTCTGGTGGGATTTTCCGATGATATCCGAGCCAGTTTGATGGAGGCTCCCTTAACCACCATTCGTCAGAATGCTTATGAGATTGGGCGTCAGGCGGCGCGTAAACTAATTGATTTGATTGAGGAAAAATCCAGTGCCGTAGAGGAAATTGTCGTACCGGGTGAACTGATCATTCGCCGCTCCTGCGGTTGCGGAGGCCGATGAGGAATGTAAAATGTAAAATGTAAAATGTAAAAATTAAAAAAACGAAAAATATTTATTTACCGGAACTTTTTTTTTGCAACCACAGAAGAAATTTTCGGGTACCGATCTCAGAGAAAACCACAGAGGACACAGAGAGCACAGAAAACATGAAAAGGAATAGAAAATTTAAAATGTCCGTTCCAGGAGCCTGTATCGGAAAGGATGATTTGCATAAAATGTTAATTGATTTGAACCTGCCAAAATGAATTATTTAACCAGGCATTCTGGAAGATCAGAATAAATTTTTCAGATTGGAAAAATAACACCCTCTGGCAGGGTACGAGGCCACGAAGTGGCCGAGAGATGTTAGCCCATAGCTTCAGAGGCTGTGTGAAAATGAAAATCAGAAGAATATTTAATCAATATCTTGAATATTGCATTTTACCATATTTATGTAAAATGCGGCAGTAAAAAGCGTAGAATTATTTTTATTTCTTACTGAATTTAGTATTTTTCTGCGGACTCTATAACTTCATTATTAAGTCAACAACACAAGAATATTTTGTATTTGTTCATTTTCACAAACACTAAAATCCAAGGAATATCTTTAAAAAATATCAATTTGCACTGATTTTTATTATAGCCACGAGCTTGAGCTCGTGGATATCAGAATCCACCTCAAAAAATCAGGCTTTAGCCTAAAATTGGGCTAACCCAAGTTGAACAACGATAAGAGCTAAGTTATATATTATCAGTATGTTATGAATTTTGTATTCCCACTACAATATTATATTTTGTCCATCTTTCGTCCCAATGGGCGAACGGGTATTTTCAATATTTTGGAAATTAAATAATGAAATTCCTCCGGTTCACTGGTCTGTCG
>JALXCH010000475.1 GCA_026991005.1 Calditrichia bacterium
GCTCCATTGCAGATGTAGCCGTAGTGTGGGCGAAATTAAATGGGGTGGTGCGCGGCTTTCTGGTGGAACAGGGAACACCCGGTTTTGTAGCCCCGGAGATTAAGAATAAGCACTCTTTGCGTGCTTCAGTTACTTCAGAATTAGTATTTCAGGATTGCCGGATTCCAAAAGAAAATATTTTACCGGGAACCACCGGTTTGCGCAATCCGTTGGAATGTTTAACCCAGGCGCGCTATGGAATTGCCTGGGGGGTGGTGGGCTCGGCTATGGCCTGCTACCACGAAGCACTGGAATACGCTAAGACGCGTATTCAATTCGATAAACCGATTGCCAGTTTTCAATTGGTGCAACAGAAACTGGTGTATATGGCAACCGAAATTACCAAAGCCCAGCTGCTGGTACTGCAGTTGGGGCGGTTAAAAGACTCGGGACAGATGAATTATGTGCAGGTATCTCTGGCCAAACGGAATAATGTGTACCATGCACTGGAAATTGCCCGACTGGCGCGGGATATCCTGGCCGCCAATGGCATCAGTTCCGAATACCAGACCATGCGCCACATGTGCAATCTGGAATCGGTTAAAACCTATGAAGGAACACACGATATTCATACATTAATTATTGGACATCATTTAACAGGATTGGCGGCGTTTAACTGATGGAAGAACAAACAAAAACATCGATTGTAGTTGTAGAGGATGACATTCAGTATGGGCAAATGTTAGCCGATGCGTTACAGGAATTCGATTATCAGGTTCATCTTTCCTTTTCTGCTACCGGTGGTATGGATATTGTGCGCAAACATAAAGTTGACATTGTTCTTTCGGATATCAACATGCCGGGGATTAATGGTATCGAGCTGGCCCGGCAGATTATGAAAATGTTCCTGGACATTCCCATTGTGCTGATTACCGGGTTGCACGATCTCTCTCTGGTGAAAAAGGCGCTGGAGATTGGGGTTTCTGATTATATCGTGAAACCCATTAAAATTGATGAGTTGCCGGTGGTTATCGAGCGCAATTTGCAACGGAAGCGCCTCACCAGCCATTTATTAACCGAAAACAAAGCGGAAATTTTGCTGGAGGCGCTGAAAGCGCTTATGCGTGCCCTGGATGCGAAAGATCCTTACACCTACGGGCATTCCCAGCGAGTGGTTAAACTAGCGATGATGATGGCGGATGAATTGAATCTGGACGATGGGCGCCGCTATACCCTGCAACTGGCCGCTTCCCTTCACGATATCGGGAAAATAGGGATGCCGGATAGCATCTTGAAAAAAGCAGATAGTCTGGAAGATTACGAGATGCGCAAGGCGAAAGACCATCCCATAGTGGGAAGCCAGATTTTAGGTGAGATTGAGGAGTTGAGCGAAGTGGCATCCATTGTGCGGCATCATCACGAGCGCTGGGACGGAACCGGATATCCGGACGGTTTGAAGGGCGAGGCTATTCCTTTCTTTGCACGGATTCTTTCTATTCTGGATGCATACGAGGCGCTGGTTTCCGACCGGGTGTACCGCAAGGGGATGGACAAATTTTCCGCCCTGGAAGAAATTAAACGCAACGCCGGTACTCAGTTCGATCCTAATCTGGTGAATATTTTTGTCAATTCCATGCTATCACAACTAAATATTTCCGAAGAATCGGATGCGGAGTCTGGGAAACAGAATCTGAAGCGAAATTTAGAGGCGCCGTTAGCCTCGAACGCCCGGAAAAAATAAGCCGGAAATACTAAAATATTCCCGATGTTAGATTTACCTCTTCCTTACAAATTTTCTCAGATTTACCTCAGTTCGGAAGTTAGAGAGGATGAGATTGCCCGGC
The DNA here is from genome assembly GCA_026991005.1 of Calditrichia bacterium. Next base: position 1,824 of record JALXCH010000475.1, read on the forward strand.
GAGTTCTCCAGCGATTATCCCATATCCCTGCGGAAATTGTTGAAGACGAGGAGCGTTTTCGCGTTTATCTTGCTTCGCTTTCTTTAAGCGAAGGGAAACGCATTTTGTGGCTCACCCGGTTTCGCGGGCAGTTCCTGAAACCCTGTCCCGGGACTCAACCTCCATACCGCTGCTGCAATTATCTGGTCATTAACGAAACAACCAATTGTCCCATCGATTGTAGTTATTGCATTTTACAGGGATACATCAACAATCCTGCCATTACCATTTACACCAATTACCAGAAGATTGTGGAGGAGATGGAACGGCTCTCCCGGGCTAATCCTCATCGAATTTTACGGATGGGCACCGGGGAGTTAACGGACAGCCTGGCACTGGATCCGCTCACCGAACTGTCCGGCTATTTAATGGAGTCGGTACAGCACCTGCCTAATGTGTTGCTGGAGTTAAAAAGTAAAACGGCACACGTTCAGCACCTGTTTTCGCATCCGCATCAGCGTGTGGTACTCTCCTGGTCGGTAAATCCGGAGAAAATTATTGTGGGCGAGGAGCACAAATCGGAAACACTGCTTGGGCGGCTAAAAGCAGCCCGGCAAGCAGCCGAGCGGGGATTTTTAATCGGGCTGCACTTCGATCCCATCATTTACCTGCCGGATTGGGAGCCACTTTATCGGGAGCTCATCCGGCAAATTGCGGAATACGTCCCTGCCACACGGATTGCCTGGATCAGCATGGGAAGTTTCCGTTACCCGCCCCATTTGCAGGAGGTGATTCGCACGCGCTTCCCCCGAACCCGCATCTTCTCCGGAGAACAGGTTCCCGGGATGGATGGAAAGATGCGCTATCTCCGTCCCCTGCGCCAGCAGATGTACCGTACCATTTACCAGGAAATTCGATCCTTGCTGGGCGAAGTGTTTGTGTACTTTTGCATGGAAGATCAGCCCATGTGGGAAGCTGTTTTGCATCGTGCTCCCCGCAGCAGCAACGATGTGGATTGGTATTTTGCCACCTCGCTTAGTCAGCGTTTCCCGGAACTGGCGCTTCCTGTTTCCCGGCCGGAGGTGTATCAAACACCCATTATTTTTCCGGAAGAGGAAACGGTGCCGGAATAAAGAACGGACTTTACCCCGGTAAAATAAGACAAGGAGAATTTCGTGAACAAACTGCAACGCGACCGCTTCATTTTTATCGGTCTGGGTATTGCACTCACCGTAACCACCTATGCATTTCTGCGCTATTCCTATCGGCTATCGGATAATTTTCCTTTTTCTCAGGAAATTATTGCTGCCATTATGGGCGCCATCATTACCATTCTGATTACCGCTGCTCTCCTCAACAAACAAACTGAAGTGGAATTGCTTAAAGAAGAGAACTTAAAATTTCTGGAACTGAAATCCAGCATTTACACCCAGTTGCTGGATTACATCGAAAATTTCATTTTGAGTGAATCCATTACCTATAAGGATTTGATTCGGTTGCGCATTTTAAACCAAAAAATCTCTTTTGTAGCCAGTTCTGAGGTACTTATGGCGTTTGGGAGGTTCATTGATTTTTTCGCGGAAATTGTGGAAGACCGAAAGCTGGTGGAAGAGGAGGTGGATAAATTGCTGCGGCTGTTGGGGGATTTAAGTATTCAGATCCGGTACGATTTGATGCAGGGGCATCGGGAAGAAACGGAAAAAGAGCGAAAACGGGATGCCAATCAGATTCGGCGCAATGTACGCAAGCTGGAGTTGAAGTGGTTTCCTAAGAAGAATAATTCCTGAGAAAAGTGGTAGCGAGGTACATTTGGATAGGGTGGGGAATGAGCACAAAAAAGATATTTGTTTTGCCCCTATGGCTCTCGGTTTAATATGTTCCGGCTGTTTTAACACAATTTCGGATGTTTTTTCTGACGATATTGTCTGTCGTCTTGTTCGCCGCAGTTTTTAATTGGTGCAGGAGATTTTTCACTCCGCTCAGAATGAGAGGATAGGGCAGTTCTGTCATTCTGAAGCCTGCTGAAAGCGGGATGGAGAATCTCTTTTGGGAGCAAATGGATAGCCCGGGGCAAAACTCTGGGTAATGGTATAAACTGCTAAATAGGTGGAATCATACAGTAGTTGCTTTGCCTGTTTTAACTGCCAGGCCTGATAATGTAAAGAAAGATAGTATAAAAAGTCATTTTTCTGTTCTGCGTTCAAAAGTTTATTAAAATGAGAGAGATTAAAATTGAGGCATGCTCTTTTACCCAACTTACATAGTAAAGAACGTTTTTTTTGAATTTTAATTCTGGGGAGTAAAAAGTTGTTCAAACTGATGTAAAATAATTTTTTTCCATAAATTATATAGAATTCGATATATC
>JALXCH010000476.1 GCA_026991005.1 Calditrichia bacterium
TTGGAATACTCCGTGGTAAGGTAGAATTTTAATATGCGACTCTTCCATATATTGTGCTCCGTGCTCACCCGCCATCACCACATTGCGCGGATTCCAGGTGATGCAGTAGCGCAGGGGATTGGTGGAAGCTTCCGGAGCAGGTAAACCGCTTCCATAAGAGATGAACTCGGTGATGTGACCACCTTCCTGCCGGATTCGTTCCATCAGGTTCATGGCAGAAATATGATCGATTCCAGGATCCAACCCCATTTCGTTCAGAATAAGAATACCTTTCCGGTGAGCATCCATATCCAGTTTCCGAATTTGCAGATCCTGATAAGAAGTGGAAACCATCGGTTTGCCGGCATGGATGCACTCCAGTGCAATGAGATGCTGAAAGGTAGGGGAAAGCATATTCACCACCAAGTTGGCCTTGCGAATTTGCTGGCTGCGCATAATGCTGTCGTGTACATCGAAATGAATCGCCTCGCCCCGCGGATGATTTTGCACCCGTATACGAGCATTTTCGATGTTAATATCACCCACGGTTACGAACCAATCGTATTCCACCGCATGATCCAGTAAATATTTAATGAGATAAGGAGAACTCTGTCCCGCTCCTAATACTAAAATCTGCTTCATTTTCACCTCTTCTTCTTAAATTTTGATTTTGCTGCAAGAAATTACTAACGGAATTCTTTCAGAAAAAATTGTTTTGAAATATCTTCTTCCAATAATGTTGGTTTGTTTTTCTCCTCGCAATTCCCTGCTGTTGGAACTTTCTAATGCTTTAATTACCAAGTGAAGAAAAATTCTTATTTATTTTTAAGGAATAATTAATCAACACAAAATAATGAAATGGCAAATAGCCAATCTCAGAGACCAGATTTCAGAAAATGGAAAAACTTAGCGATAATGCAAGTAGTGAAATAATTGAGTTGACCAAAATATTTAAATTTTGCCAGCATCGCCTTTTGCGGCACAAACTATTTTTTTATGCGTCCGAGCCAACCCATCCTGAGGATTAGAAAAACCTATATTTTATTGCCTTTTCATAAAATATTTAAACTATTGACAAACTAAATTTTAATTTTTATCTTGAGCCAAATAACTTCTAGTGTAACAAGCACTGTTCTACGAAAAGCCTCTTTTATCCGCATAGTTGCTTCTATTTTTAATTTCTTTAAAAAAAGAAAAAAAGTGAGCTATAAATTTTGATTTCCCGGGTGAACGATAAGGAGGATTTTATTTTATGGAGAGACAACTTTATTTCGGATTACTGGCAAAGGTTTTTCTGCTAGCGAGTTTGCTTCTGGTGCACACCGGATGGACGCAATCGATGTTAATTCGTTATCTACACCAGGGAAGCGACGATGCGGGCTGGGAAGCAGGTGGGTGCGGGTATTCTACTGGGTTCAACGAAATTTATTTTGGCCAGTGTCAGAATGGAAATGATATGGTGGGGGGATTCCGTTTCCAGAACATCCCATATTCCAGCCCTGACGAGATCGTGAATGCTTATCTGGAATTCACCGTAGATGGTACCTACCAGAATCACATTACCGTGCGAATTTATGGTGAAGCCAGTGATGATGCCCAGACTTTTTCCCAAAGCAGTAAACCTTCGGATCGGCCACTCACAACGAATTATGTGGAATGGGATCTCACCTCCAGTGATGTGTGGACCTGGAACACGACCAAACGCACACCGGATATTGCGCCGGTAATTAAAGAAATCATTGGACGCGCAGGATGGAGTGCGGGCAATTCTCTGGCAATTTTAATTACCAATGCGGGCAATTACGGAGAGCACCGACGGGTGTACGCATACGAACGGGAAGGGCAGGCCAAAGGAGCCCGGTTGGTTATTAATGATTTACCTCCTAATTCCGATCTTTACGATATCTATCAACGGATTGAATTGATTAATTTCGATCCTCAGATTCCTTCCGAAGGTAATCAGCGTATTCACGAAATCTATGGCTGGAACGACCCCGAAACTCTGTGCGATGGCTACGAAGCCGATATGGAAGAATCCAGCCACAATTTGCTGGTGTACGATCGGGTGCGTACTGTTCATGCTAATTATTTTCCGGTAAAAGAAGACGGTTTTCGCTATACCCGGGAGGACGAGAATACTTCCGGCTCTTACCTTTATGCCCATGCTCATAACATCTGGCATAATCCCGATGGGGTGGATTATAATGCCATTGTGCGGGATTACGACCTGGCCCGGAAGGTAGATTTCGGAGAAATTCAGGAATACTGGATATTTGGTGGCCCGTATTTCGGTTATTACGAGTCCCGCATGGCCGGAAAAGGGGGATACTGGTGTAATGCTCCGGAGATGCATGAGGTGGCTTCATCCCGCATCTTTGTGCTGATGGGATTTAATTATGAACGCGGGGTGGGGGAAATGCTGCACGATTACGGGCATCGCTCCGAATCGATTCTTAAACACGTATATGGGAGCTGGACGAATGATTCCACCCATGCCTGGAACCGGTTCACTTTAATCGAAAAAAATTGGTCTGGCGGAGCGGCTTGCGGAAATGTTCATTACGCTCCCAATAGCCAGAGCAATTACGATTATGCAAATACTACTTATGTAAAAAGTACCTGTGACGATTGGCTGTACAACTATCCCAATTTAAACGGTAGTAAAAAATGGGTTAATTGCAATGAATGGGGTTGTGGAATGCGAACTTTCCACAAATGGTGGTTTAAACACATGCCTCATGTGGCTGGAATTACCACCGAGTATGGAATGGACCGCTTGAACAACTGGTGGGCTTATCTGGCGGATTTTAATGAATATGAAGAAAGTGGCAGCACCCGCGCCCCGGGTTCTTACACCACCACTGTTTGGGGTGATGGTATCACTGCTCTGACCAGTACCAATCAGGGAAATTGGAGACCCCAGATCAACAGCAGCGGTCGTATCGTTTGGCACGGGTTTGATGGTAATGACTACGAAATTTACGCCATCAACCGCGATGGAAGTAATTTTGTGCAAATTACATCTAACAATATAGATGATGAATATCCCCGCATTAACAATTCCGGGCAAATTGTGTGGCAGGCTTTCGACGGGGTGGATTACGAAATTTTTACCGCCAATGATGATGGTACCAATTTGACCCAGATTACGAATAACGACCAGAACGATTGGCATCCGGAAATCAATAATAACGGACGCATTGTGTGGGATTCGTTTGATGAATCGGATTACGAGATTTATTCGGCGGATTTTGATGGAAGTGATGTGGTACAGATTACCAATAATGACGGTGGTAGTGGATATCCCCGAGATGACGTCTGGCCAGATATTAACGATAATGGTACCATTACCTGGATGGGATACGACGGGAACGATTTCGAAATTTACACCGCTTCGCAGGATGGAAGCAATATTCAGCAAATTTGCAGCAACGACTATGTGGATGAATTTCCTCGCATCAATAATCAGGGAGTAGTGGTGTGGCATAGCTGGCATAGCTACACGGATGCTCAGGTACATGCCTATGATCCGTCCACAACCTCAAAAAATCGGGGTGAGGTGGTGATTTCTACCGGTTCGTATGAGGATTGGTATCCGCAAATCAATGATGCCGGTTACGTGGTATGGATGGGACACGATGGGATTAGCTGGAAGATTTACCGGGCTCTTGCGGATGGGAGTAATTTAACTACCCTCAGCGATAATCACCTGGATAATCAATATCCCCAGATATCACCCAGTGGCGTGGTGGTGTGGCAAGGTTACGATGGTTCGGACTGGGAGATTTTTATGTACCGCAGCGGCAGTGTCATCCAGTTGACGGATAACAATTTCGATGATTTTGCACCGGTGGTGCAAAACGATTTTGCTGCCTGGCACGGAAATAGTGGGGAAAAAGAAAATGGAGAAATCTACGCCAGCAATGGCTCGCTTTCGCCCGCAGCTCGGGCAAATATTCGAGTATTTTTACAGGGAGCCTATTACACAACTGGAGATAGCATGCACACCGAGCTTCTTCAGCAGAACCGTATCCCCACTTCTCAACCATTTAATATCGCTCCCTGGAATTATGTCGGCACCGAAACAGTAACCAGCTTCCCCGATAGTATTGTAGACTGGGTGTTGCTGGAACTTCGAGAATCGCCCGATCCTTCCCAGAATCCCATACGCCGGGCTGCATTGCTTACCATCCATGGGCATGTTGTGGATGTGGATGGGTTTAGTCAGGTTCGATTCTCCGATGCAGCTCCTGGTAATTATTACATTGTGGTAGAGCATCGAAACCATCTGGCGGTGATGAGTGCCAGCAGCGTTACATTGAGCGAAAATAACAGTTCTCTTTATGATTTTACTGATTCCCAGGACAAAGCCTATACTGAAGGTGATGATCCCATGATATCACTGGGTAACGGGCGGTACGGGATGATTGCCGGGGATGCCAATTCCGATGGTTGGGTTGATGAGTTGGATTACGAAGATATCTGGAAAACGCAAAACGGTTCACCGTTCGTATATAATCAATCGGCGGATTTTAATCTGGATGGGGCTATTGATGCCATTGACTACAATCGGTTTTATCTGCATAATTACGATTTATATACGCAGGTTCCGGGATTCTCCAGGAAGTCGCCTTCGCCTGTCCGTGGTTCAAAAGCCCTTCGCCCGGCTCGAAAAGAAAAACACTTTTCTCAAAATCCAGAAGTTCTGGTAAAATAAAAGTCTCAGAGATTGATAACTCCAACTATTAATAAAAGAAATTTTTATGGTAATCTCCCCGGTTTTCCGAAGAGGAAAACGGGGGATTTCTTTTGCATTTTAATAGTCTAATTTTTTGATCACTGCTTAATACAAAATTTGAAATATTTTACAAAGCATAGATTCTCTCATGGGCTCATTTACATTCAAGTACAAAATTTTGTGTAAATTCTACTTTCCTTAATTTTGGAGAAACGCTGCAACCGGAACGGGATAGAGATAACGGAGAAAAATTTGTTCAACATCGATTATTAACAGGAGATCGTTTTTCTTCTCCTTTCGTCCACCTATTAGAACATAATTCTAAAATTCATACTCTGTTTACCATTTCTCACGCTGTTTCATGTTTACGCCTCCCACAAGACGAAGTCAGGATGCTTCATTCACTTGTAAATCAGAATTTTTCATCCATTATCAAAATGATAATGCGTCATTATCAAAATGATAATTCTTCTCTATGAATCAAAAATCGGTTAAACGCCATAATCTTATGATAAACAATCGATTAAGAGAATTTCTCGACCTATGGCACAGAATCTGCCATAAATTCCCTGAATAAATATGGGTGAACGGTTTGGCAAAATTTCATTTTCTGGATGTCTTAATCGTTGCATTTTATCTGGCGCTGGTGATGATAATCGGCTTACTGGTTTCCCGAAAGCGGAAAGAGGATAGCACGGAATACTTCCTGGCGGGACGCAATGTAGGGTGGTTTGCCATCGGTGTGGCACTGTTTACCACCAATATTTCCAGTGAACATTTCATCGGTCTGGCCGGTTCCGGTGCTGCGCGGGGGATAGCCGTGGGCAGCTTCGAATGGATGGCGGTGTTCTTCATTATTCTCCTGGGATGGATATTCGCTCCCCTCTACCTGAAAGCCGGTGTCTTCACCGTACCGGAATTTCTGGAACAGCGTTTTAATTCTTCCAGCCGAATGTATCTGGCCAGCATCTCCATTTTTACCTACCTGTTGACCAAGGTCTCCGTTACCCTGTTTGCCGGTGGACTTTTATTCCGGAGCCTGCTGGGATGGGATATGTACACATCCGGGATCGTCCTGGTGATGCTCACCGGAATTTACACCATCGTTGGTGGGCTGCGAGCGGTAATTTACACTTCGGTGGTTCAGAGCTTTTTTCTGATTGGTGGAGCCCTGCTTCTAACACTGCTGGGACTACGGGAAGTTGGCGGCTTGTCCGGACTGCAGGCGCAATTACCAGCGGATTATTTTTCCATCTTCAAACCGGCATCCGATCCCGATTTCCCCTGGACAGGTATTCTCTTCGGCGCTCCCATTCTGGGCATCTGGTACTGGTGTACCGATCAATACATTGTGCAGCGAGTATTAAGTGCCAGGAATTTACAGCAAGCACAGCGCGGTACTATTTTCGCAGGATTTTTAAAATTGTTGCCTGTTTTTATTCTGGTAGTTCCCGGACTGATTGCCGCGGCATTATTCCCGGGTGTGCGTGGAGACGAAGCGTACACCATGCTCTTGAGCAGTTCCTTCCTGCCGTTGGGTATTAAAGGTTTAATTATCGGTGGACTGCTGGCAGCCCTGATGTCCTCTCTAGCAGCATCCTTTAATAGTGCAGCTACCATTTTTACCCGGGATTTTTACGGCTACTTCCATCCCGAAGCTGGCGAACGCAAGCTGGTGCTGGTGGGGCGTCTGGCAACCACAGTGATGGTCATGAGCGCCATCCTGTGGATTCCCCTGACGAAGCTGATTACTTCCCATATTTACATTTATCTGCAAAGTGTGCAAGCCTATATCAGTCCCCCCATTACCGCGGTATTTGTGGGTATCTTCTGGCGCCGCATCAACGGCAAAGGCGCTATCTGGGCGTTGATGACCGGTGGTGTGCTGGGTGCTCTGCGCCTGATTCTGGAGATTCTGTATAAAACCGGTCAGATGCATTTGCCACTGCTTCAGGGATTTGCAACCATGAACTTCCTGCACTTTGCCATCTTCCTTTTCCTGGTATCTTCGCTGGTGATGGTTGGAGTCAGTTTTGCTACAACTCCTGCGACCTCAAGCGGGGGAATGAAATGGGAAAGCAAACCTGCACCCCTTGGGTTTCCCGACAGCGGAATGGCAGGCACTCTGGAAGTGGGCTCGGTAGATCGGATTAATCTGATTTTCTCAATTCTGTTAATGGCGATGGTGCTGGGGCTATGGGGGGCATTTCTGTAAAAACTTCGAATTGTCTGTTGAGAAATTAAGTATTTTGAGATTATGATGATTGGACTCAAAAAAATACTCATTGCGCTTTTTCTTTTGGCTCTTCCCGTTTTGATCTGGAATTGCAGCTCCGGGGAAAACCAGCGGGATTTGATTGCGCAGGTAGGGAACCGAAAGATTGACTGGAAGCTCCTCCGGCGTAGTTTTGAACTGGAACCTAAGTGGGGAAAAGGTTTAACCGAACGGGAAGCGTACGAGAATCAATTAAACTTTCTCATCAGCCGGGAGCTGTATGCTCTGGAGGCTGAAGCAGAAGGGCTGGACAGAGACAGTTCCATCGCCGCTTATCTGAAATTCCTGAAAGAAAAAGAAATGATTAAAGAATTGTACCGGCAGGAGGTAGCGAATAAAATTCGGATTTCCGAAGAAGAATACCGCAAGGCTTACGAGAATTCAAAGAAACAGGTCATGTTCCACTATGTGCTGACTCCGGATTCCCAGCGAGCGCAGCATTATTACCAGCAGTTAAAATCCATTCCGTTCGACCAACTGGAATTAGAGAGAGAGGATGATAGTAAAGGAACAACCGGGTTACTTAAGTTCGGCGAAATGGATCCGGCGCTGGAAGCTTTCGTCTTCGATATGAAACCGGGAGAGCTGGCTCCACCGGTCAGGATTCGCGAGGGATGGATGGTAGTGAAATTTGTCAATGGTGTGGTGGAAAAGTTCATGTCCGAGCTGGATTTCGCGGAAAAGAAAAGCAAAATCCGAAAAGTGTTGTTCGATCGCAAAGCGGGAAAAGTAGCCAATCGGTACATCAAAGCGCTGATGAGCGATAAAGACCTGCAGCTCAATCCCCCCGTATTTTATGCTCTTTCCCACGAGTTTTCGCGACGGGTGAAAAACAAATACAGCGAGCAACCGCTACCGGTGTTTGTAAGCAATCGTGAAATCCAGGAAACGGAAATCTCTTTAAAAGATTTACAGGACTCGGTGCTCATTACATTTAAAGACGGGCATTTTACGGTGAGAGATTTTCTGCGTTACCTCTCCAACATGCCTTCTGGTTTGCGACCGAGGGTAAAAATGCAGCAGGAATTAAAAGATGCCATCGGGGTTGCGGTACGCAACCATTATCTGGCACAGGTAGCTTATCAGAGAGGGCTGGATCGGCATCCCCGCGTGCAGTATGAATACGGAATTCAGCGGGATGAACTGCTGGCGAAATACTGGCTAAAACGCCAGCGAGACAAACTGCAGGTTTCTCCTCAAGAAATTCAGGAATTTCGGAAGAAAGAGAAATTTAAGAAAATTCAAGCAAGGTTTAACAAGAAGTGGTCGGATGAAGAAGTGCAGGATTTGATTCTGGATTACAAATTCGCCCGGTTAAAAATCGAGCTGGAGCAAAAACTGCGAGAAAAGTATGCTGTAAAAGTGGATACGGCCCTCTTTCTGGAAAAAATTCCACATCCGGATCGCCTGATTAAAGATGACCCAATTCGTTTTGTGGTAAGAGAGCTATTCAATTAAAGAGTGCACTTTGCACTTATAATAATCCTCAAGTCCTATAAACTTAAGGAGGTCTTTATGAAGCATCTTTTCAATCTACTGGTTATTGTCCTCCTGCTGTGGACTTTCACCGGAAATGCGCAGATTCTGGTGAACGAATTTGATACCGCAGCAGCGGACAGTTTCTTCTTCCTGATAGGAACCGGACTGGATACCGGAATTCCTTACATGAATTTGAGTGACGATCCTGTGAATCCTTACAGCGGTTCTGCTTCTTTGAAGTGCGATTGGCAGGTTTACACCACCGAATCCTGGGGCGGATTTTTACAACTGATGCACATTATTCCCGATACGGCAGATTATCTGGATTTTTCCACGCACAAATATCTGCGCATCATGTTTAATAACCAGGTACCCTGTTCCGATCCGAATACCGTGCACATGCGTTTTAAATTGCACGAAGCCAGCGATGGCAGCGTGGCCAGTGGCAACTGGGAAGACTGGTATTTCGAAACCAGCGCTGTGTACGATAGTCCTTCCGGATGGACGGAGCTGTTAATTCCCTTAAAAGAAATTGACAATGCGGTTGGGTCTCCGCCAAACGATCAGGGATTCTCGCTGCCCGGATGGAGCGGTCAGCCTGGTAATCAAAAGCTGGATCTTGATAAGATTGTGGGATACAGTATCGAATGGACTTCTCCTTTGCTTCCGGATTCCATCGCCAGCGGTGTGGTAAACTGGGATCATCTGGAATTGTACGAGGATCGCTGGTTTGTGCTGCAACATTTCGACAGTGCAGCGCAGGACACCAGCCTGGGATTTTCTTCTACCGGAACCGGCAGTGTGGTACTCACCGACGAACATTCCAATTATGTGGAAGGTACCGGAGCGTTAAAGATGGACTGGACGGTGGATGCCACCGAAACCTGGGGTGGTTACTCACTGGTAGTATTTGAATCGGATACTTTCTTCGACGATCTGAGTCAGAATCGCTACCTATTGTTAAATTACAACAATAAGGTAAAATCCTCCATTCCCGGAAATGTAGTGTTGCGTGTCGAATTGTACGATTATAGCGATGGTGTGCAGGAAGTCTGGTATTACCAGAACAATACGGTACTGGATGCAGATTCCGGATGGAATCGTTTGTTAATTCCGTTAGTGGATAACGGTTACGGAACCCCGCCTAACGAAACCGGATTTTCCAATCCCGGATGGGCTGGCTCTCCCGGAAATCAGCAGTTAGATTTGGATAAGATTAAAGCCTTTGTCATCGAATTTTCTGCCGGAACTCAAGGAACAGTAACCAACGGAACCATCTTGCTGGATTATTTAACCGCATACGGCAAAGGGGCCGTGGATACCACCCCACCGGATCCGCCGACAGCGCTGCAGGTAGTACCTGGCAACTACTACAATCTTGTCGTCTGGCAGGATCCACCTAACGAACCGAAGTCCAAGTACACGGTTTATTACAGCGAAAATCCCATTACAGATGTGAATGCTCCAGGTGTGGAGGTGGCATGGCCGAAACTGGATTATGGTACCCAGGCCTGGAACCACCTGCTGTTCAGTCCCGTAGCGGACTCTGTTTTGAGCTATTATTATGCGGTTACGGCAACCGATTCTGCCGGAAACGTTTCCGCACCCGCGGTCACCAGTTCTCCCACCACTAACACCGCCAAAGGTGTAGTGACCATTTCGCTAAATCCGCCCACAAATCTGGTGTGTGACGGTAATTTAAGCGAGTGGTCTGGTGTCACTCCCATTCGCTTGTTCCCCTCCGAAGGAGCACACATTGTAACCAATACCACCATTACAGATGACAACGACCTTTCCGTACTGGCCTACCTGGCGGCAGATAACGATTATCTGTACGTAGCCTTTGATGTAACGGATGATGTCGTCGATAACAGCGCCATTAATAGCTGGGAGCAGGACAGCCCGGATCTCTTCCTGGGACTCTACAACTGGCACGGAATGCCCCATGTGGGATACGAGGGCGGTTCGGAACCCGATTATCACTTCCGCTTTAATTACAATCAGCTCATCATCGATAATCTGGGTGGAGCGGTGCTGCTTTCCGATTCTTCACAATGGTACCACTGGGCGCAGAAATTCCCCACCGGTTATGTAATTGAAGCAAAAATTGCGTGGGCAGATATTGCTGCGGTCTCCGGCGATGATGTGTTCGTACCGGTGGAAGGCTATCGTGTTCCCATCGATTTCTCCATCAACGATGCGGATGGTGGCGGTGTGCGCCAGGGAATTTTGACCCTCTCCCCCTACAATGACGATACCTCCTGGCAATCCCCCATGTACTGGGTGTACACCTGGATTGGTAACCGGATGTATCCGCTGGGAATTGGCGATACGCAAACTCCCGTGCCGTACACCTTCAGCCTGAAGCAGAATTATCCCAATCCCTTCAATCCCATGACCACCATTAAGTACTCGCTGGCGAATTCAGTGCCGGTGAAGCTGGAAGTGTATAATACCCTGGGACAGAAGGTGAAAACACTGGTGAACCGCGTACAGCCCGCGGGAGAATACACCGTTCAGTTCGATGCTAACGACTTGTCTTCCGGAATTTACTTCTACCGTCTGAAGGCGGGTGATTTCAATAGTGTAAGAAAAATGATTCTCATGCGCTAAACATTGGAGGAGGGAAGCGGTGGCTTCGTACACCGCTTCCTCTTTCTTTAAAAATTAATGGAGATATTAAATTTTTACGAATTGAAAAATTGGGTGTTTTCGGGACAACTGTGCCATGGAACGAAATTCAGGGTATGCGGCACCGGGTGTTTTATCCGGGATCAATCGGCGTTAGCCGGTTTGGAAAATGCGAAATGGCCATCGAATGATTTTGTAAGAAGAAATTGGAAGAACGGAGAAACAGCGAGCAGATGAAAAGGCATTCTGCCCGAAAGGTTGGGTAGGGAAGCAATTTTGATGGGGCACCAGAGCAGGGGAATGACCGCGCAATCCCCGGGGAGAGAAGAGAGAAAATAGGAAAGAGAAAAGAAGAAAGAAGAAAGAAGAAAAAAGAAAAAAGAAAAAAATGAAACCTTATACACCCTATATACCCTATTTACCTTATAACCTTATACCCCTATGCCCTATGCCCTATGCCCTATGCCCCTATGTCCCTATACCCTATGCCCCTTTCTACTTTTATCATGGAGAAGTATCTGATAAACTGGAGGAATAACCATTGAAGCCGGAGAATAGAAACCCGCTTCTTGCACTTGTCACTATTATTTTGTTAACAGGAATCGCCTCGCTGGCCGTGGCGGGCACAACCGGTAAAATTGCCGGTCGGGTGCTGGATGCTTCTACCGGTGAGCCTTTAATCGGCGCGAACGTCTTTCTGGAAGGTTATCCCTATGGTGCTGCCACCGATGCAGACGGATTTTACTTCATTATAAACGTTCCGCCCGGCACGTACACAGTGGTGGCGCAAATGCTGAATTATCAGGAAGTGAAAGCCACAAACGTGGTGGTAAAAATTGATCTGACAACCCGTCTGGACTTCAAGCTGCAACCCCAGGCACTGGAACTGGGAGAAGAAATCACCGTTGTGGCAGAAAGACCCATGGTGCAGAAAGACGTCACCTCCACCTCGGTAAGTGTCTCCCATGCCCAGATTAAAGCCATGCCGGTGGAACATTACGAAGAAGTGGTGAATTTGCAGGCTGGTGTGGTGGATGGGCACTTCCGCGGCGGACGTCTGGGCGAGGTGGCTTACATGATTGACGGGATCCCGGTGAACGATCCCTTCAATAACTCTGCCGGTATTGAAGTGGAAAATTCTTCTATTCAGGAATTGGAAGTTATCAGCGGTACCTTCAATGCCGAGTACGGCCAGGCTATGTCCGGTGTGGTGAACATCGTTACGCGCGAGGGCTCTCAGAAGTTTACCGCGGATGTTTCCGCATATGTGGGTAACTACTTCACCAACCACGATTTGATTTTCCCCAACCTGAAACCCGGGGAGGGGGGACGTTCGGAAAATCTGCAGCTTACCCTTAGCGGTCCCATTCCTTTTTTCAAAAAAATTACTTATTTCATTAACGGCCGCTATTTCCGGGATGATGGGTACATCTACGGAAGAAGGGTGTACAACATCTCGGATAACGATCCTTACCAGCCTACTGGCGACAGTGCCTGGGTTCCCATGAACGATTACAAACGCTATTCCATTCATGGAAAATTGACCTATCACATTTCCCCAACCATCAAAGTGAGCTATTCCGGGATGTGGGATGATAACACCAATCATTATTACGACCACGATTTTCGTTTGACACCGGACGGAATCATGACTCACTATCGTACCAATTGGCATCAGAACATCATCGTGAATCACACTTTGAGTAAAACTACTTTCCATACATTCAAAATTTCGCGGAATTACAGCGAATACAAAGGGTACGTGTTTGAAGATCCTTACGATCCCCGCTACGTAATTCCGGAGCAGGGGCTTCCGCAATCGTCCTACACCTTCCGCTCCGGTGGTAACAATCCGGGGCGCTACCGCCGAACGACCACCACCGATCTGGTAAAATGGGATTTGACCAGCCAGATTACCCGGATGCACAAAATTGGCATCGGCGCCATGTATAAAACCGATGATCTTTACAACTTCTATACGGCATTTCGGGCGGGAGCCGATTCCTCAACCATCGTTTACCCGGAAAAGTACACGCCGGGTTGGGAAGAGTACAACAAAAAGCCGTGGGAGTTTTCTGCTTACGTTCAGGATAAGATGGAATACGAGGATTTTATTGTGAACCTGGGAGTTCGACTGGACTATTTCGATCCCAATACGGATATTCCCTCGGATCCGAAAAATCCCCAGTACAACCCGTTGTTCCCTTCGGGGGTAGAGCGTGCCAAAACGCAATATCAAATTAGCCCGCGGCTGGGTATTGCTTTTCCCATTTCTGCTAACGGTGTGATTCACGGTTCTTATGGGCATTTCTTTCAAATTCCCAACCGTGAGCACCTGTACCGGGGAATTTACACCCGCGCGGACGGCAAACCCAGTTTTACTATCATATCCGAAACCGGCGAGCAGGGTGCTTATGATGTGATTGTGGGAAATCCTAACCTGAAAGCCGAGAGTACGGTAAAATATGAGGTGGGTCTTAAGCAGGCCA
>JALXCH010000477.1 GCA_026991005.1 Calditrichia bacterium
GAATCGTAAAGAAGCGCGTAAGTGTATTGGCCGATACCTCCTCGCCACCACGCAGGAACGTTAACAACCAGGTACCAATAAGGGGAACCTGCTTAATCATATTCGTTCCCACTGTGGTTGCCCAATAAGAGAGCTGGTTATAAGTCAACGAATAGCCAGTAAACGAGAACGTGAGAGTGAGTAAGAAGAGGATAACCCCAATCATCCAGTTTAATTCGCGGGGTTTGCGGTAAGCCCGGGTAAAGAACACGCGAGTAATGTGTAGCAACAGGGCAATTACCATAAGATTAGAACCCCAGCGGTGGAGCCCACGAATCCAGAAGCCTAACCGCACATCTTCGGTAATATGGCGCACACTTTCGTATGCCATCTCGGGAGAGGGAACAAAATAAAACGTAAGCAGAATTCCGGTAATTACCTGAATCGCAAAGATGATTAGCGGTGTAGCTCCGGAACAATACCACCACTTTTTCATGTGGAGCGGGATGGGCTCTTTGATGAAAATCTTCTCGTTAATCTCCACGAACTTGTCGTAATCGATGGGAAAACGCTCTTTCAACCATTCTTTTACACTCATGCCCATGGCCCCCCTGGTTTTTCTTGAACTTGGATATAAACCAGCTTGCCTTCTTTTACCACTTCAAACTGATCCAGCGGTCGCGGTGGTGGCCCACTGATGACGTTACCATGTTTGTCGTAAACCCCTTTGTGGCAGGGACAGTAAAAGCGTTGTTTGTCCTCTTCCCAGCGGACGATACATCCCAGATGGGTACAAATGCCGGAATAGACATGATACCCATCTTCCAGGCGCAGGACAAACACTGGCTTTTTGCTAATGGTAATCTGCTTGGCCTGCCCAACCGGGATTTCACTCTCTTCGGCCACCAGATACTTGTGAAATTTTTTCTTCTTTCGCGGAGGAACCAAATACAGCAAGACGTTTCGGATGAAGGCAATCGCTGCTAGAACCGCTGCCGTAATAATCCCGAAAAGAAATAAGAAATTCCGTCGGGACTGCTTTTCTTCTTTCATAAAAGCACCTCCTTTGTAATCTATGAAACATGATTTTCCGCTATATGAACGGCGGCAATTTTTTCCACCGGTTGCAAGGTAAAGTTTAACGCCTGCCCTTCCACCCGACACGCATCGACACATTCGCCGCAATTAAAACAGTAGGGGTATAGGTCTTTAAACTTCATAGGATTTAAATGAAGCGGACAGGCTTCCTGACACGGTAGCCGCCGGGTGTGAGCATATGTGCATTTATGCGCATCGAATTTTATCCGTAACGTGTTTTTTGCCCGTAACAAAGCCAGAGTTGCACCTACAGGACAGGCATATTTGCACCAGAAACGTGGAGCAAAGAAAATCTCAATAATTAAAATGAGCGGAACAGCCAGCAATTCAAATCCAATCGTTCCCACATACAGAAAATCTGCTACCTGCCCAGTAATTAATCCCGGCATGGATATCAGGCTAATAAGAGGCACACCAAAAACCGCCACAAACGTCAAAATGCTCCCATAAACCAGCCAATAATGATGCCCTTTCGGATTACGATGGGGCAAGCGCACGGCGTTGGGACGCACCTTTCGTCGAATTTTATCGGCAAACTCGGCCAGCAAATTGAAGGGACAGATCCAGCTACAAAATACCTTTCCAAAAAACAGCGTAATTACCAGAGGAATAAAGCCCGCCAGCAGCAACGGGAAATAGAGTTCCTTGGTTAACAGGACTGTCTGAAGCACTAACGCCGGATCCACAATATCCAGGTTTCCAACCCGGATACTGTAGAACGTGCCGATAATGTCGTTTACACCCCAGCGGTTTAGCAGAGGTACCAGAAAAACGAAACCAAGCGCTAACCATTGAGTTAGCCTGCGTAAACTATGTAGATTCTGGTAAATGAAGCGTTCGAACTTGGTCATTTTTATCCACTACCCGGTTGATGTGCACTATACACAATAATTGAAGGTGGATCATTCGGACACACATTTTCGCAAATACCGCAACCCACACATTTTTCTGGAACCACCTCCGGATAAAGCTCTTCTTTTAAAATAATGGCTTCCCGATAAATAGGGCAGCGTTCGTAACAAGACCGGCACAAAATGCCTCCATAAGGTAAACAGGTGGTAGTATCGATTTTCGCTACGCCCATGCGCACTTCGCGCTTGTCGGTAATGGGCTCCAGAGCACCCGTAGGACACACCTGGGGGCATTTCATACACAGGTAACAGGGAATATCCCTTGCGTAAATATAGGGAGTCCCCATTTTTAATCCCCACTCCCCGTGGGCCATCTTGATGGAATCGTAGGGACACACCTCTTCGCAGCGACGACAACGAATACATTTATCTTCGAACTCTTCCTCCGGTACTGCGCCTGGTGGTCGCAAAGGATAATGAATCGTGGCTATCTTCTGCAACAATTCTAACAACATCGCTCTCACTCCGCGTTAATTCTGCGACATATTTCCGGAGGAACTCTCCTCGTCCAATTCAAAATTAACATAGGCCGGATAAATTCCCAGAATTCCTTGCACGTTCTTAGAAATATTATCCGTTAACTGTTCCAGTTCTTTCGAGGTCTCACCCTCGAATACAGCGATAATGATGTTTCCTTTATGGACACCGTAAGTTGTAACCTGCTCCATGGCATCCAATTTGTTTAAAACATCCTGGGTCAATTCGTTTTTCGTATAAATCACCACACCCGCTATCGGCATAATTCCCTCACTCGGTTTTCATGTCCACCACAATGGCAGGAGTCTCTGTGGGACACACATATACGCAGACTCCACAGCCGGTACAATATTCTTCCACCACTTCGGGTTGTGCCTGGGCGTTAAACCGAATGGCCTTTCCCGAAAGGGGACAATTATTCACACAAGCCTGGCAAAAATGTCCCTGATACGCTAAACACAGCTTCTGCGATATCCGGGCAACCCCCAACGGCTCATCTTTGCGGCTCACTTTCAGTGCGTCGGTATGGCAGGCCGCAATACAGGGGAAATCTTCACACAGGTAACAGGGTTGTCGCCGGGGTTCAATTACCGGATACCCTTCTAGCACATGCCCATCTTTGCGCACCACCTGCAAGGCCAGATGCGGACAGGCGGATACGCACTCGTAACACTGATCGCAGCTCTTCAGGTAATGGGAAAGGCTTTCGGTTCCCGGTGGTAACAGATACTCCGCATTCCTCTGCGGCCGAGGTTGCTGACCTCGGGAAAAATGTCCCTTGAACAAACTGAAAGCTTCTCTAAAAAAATCCTTACGGCTGATATTGGAGTCCATTGTATGAGATATTTCACCTCACCAATTCTATGCTTGTCCCATCCACATTAAATTCCACCCCGAATGGAAAACATCCGGGGTGGAGGGTACGAACCAAGAGGAGCTTTCCTGCATCAGGCTTTGCGTACGCGTGCTGCGCACACCTTGTATTCCGGTTCCTTGGAGCCCGGATCAAAAGCGTCAATCGTCAGGACGTTGGCCATCCATTCATCCCAATGCCAGGGGATAAAGATGGTACCCGGTTTGGGACGATCGATGACGCGCGCTTCAATTTTCAGTTTACCACGACGGGTTTCCACATAAACCTGATCTTTGTCGGAAATACCCAGTTTTTTAGCATCATCGGGATTAATCTCCACGTAGGCCTTGGGCACTGCACGATTCAGTTCCGGTACGGTTCCCGTCATGGTGCGAGTATGCCAGTGTTCCAGAACACGCCCGGTGGAAAGTGCCAGCGGATATTCGGAATCGGTAGGTTCTTCCGGACCCTTATCGGGACGCGCCCACACAATTGCCTTACCATCCGGTTTGCCATAGAAATACATCCGGCGTCCCTTCTTCTTTTCTTCCGGCAGGGCATCGAAAATGGGATCGCCTTTGGTGTAGCGTTTGTAGGTTCCGGGATGGTCTTCGCTGGGTACCGGCCAGCGCAATCCGCGTACTTTCTTCAACCGACGGTAGGTCGCACCGCTCAGATCCATATCCGTGCCTTTGGTCAAAATCAGGTATTCGTTCCAGATATCCTCAGCTGTTTTGTATTTCTCGAATTCTTTCTTGAATCCCATCCGAATACCCAGGTCACGTAAAATGAATGCATCCCAGCGGGCTTCACCCTGCGGTTCAATAACCTTCTCCATGTACTGGGAACGACGCTCGGTACATCCGTACACGCCTTCTTTTTCGGACCAGAACGCTGCCGGTAGCACCACATCGGCGTACTCTGTAGTTGCCGTGGGGAAGAACGATTCGGCGACTACCACGAACTGCTCCTTGAGTCCCTTCCAGTACTTACTGGCATTGGGCAGAGATTGCGCCGGATTGGTGCACATGATGTAAATGCCTTTAATCTCACCCTTGTTCAGGGCATCGAACATGGCCACGGTATGTTTACCCGGTTTGGGCTGGATGTTGCTAACCGGAACACCCCATACCTTCGCCACTTCTTCCCGATGTTTGGGATTGCTGACTTTTCGGTGAGCCGGCAACAGATGGCAGAGTCCGCCGCCTTCCCGCACCCCGCCACAAGCGTTGGGTTGTCCGGTAAGAGAGAAGGAATCGCATCCGGGAATTCCAATCTTTCCTGTAATCAGATGCAGGTTGGTAACCAGGTTATTCGCCCACACACCACGAGTACGCTGGTTCAGACCCATGGTCCACATACTCATAGCGGTTTTCGCCTGGCCGAACATACGCGCTGCTTTTATAATCTGATCCGGCGGAACTCCACTGACCTTGGAGGCATATTCCGGTGTGTATTTTTCCAGGAATTGTTTGTACTCTTCGTAGGTGAGGGCTTTTTTATTGTCGCGGAAATTCACATGAGCTTTAATAAATTCCTCATCCGCATAGCCATCTTTAATAATAATGCGCGCCATGGCGTGTAAAATTGCCAGATCCCAACCGGGTTTGGGGAAGAGGTGCAAATCGGCAACCTGGTCGGTCGGTGTTTTGCGCGGGTCTATGATGATGATTTTAACACCCGGATTTTTGTTTTTGTGGCGCATAATGCGCTCAAAAATAATGGGATGAGCTTCGGCCGTATTGGTTCCCACCAGCAGGAACAGTTCCGCTTTCTCGATATCGTCGTAGGCACCGGCCGGTTCGTCTTTACCAAGGCTGGAGAGGTAACCACCTACTGCACTGGCCATACACAACCGCGGATTCCCTTCCACGTTATTGGTACCGATGCATCCCTTGAATAACTTGTTTGCCATGTAGGTTTCTTCCGTTTCCGCCTGACCAGAACCGTAGAATGCCAGGGCATCGGGACCGTATTTTTTACGAATTTCGTTGAACTTCTTCGCCACATAATCCAGTGCTTCGTCCCAGCTAACCTTCTGGAATTTCCCATTCTTTTTAATCATGGGATGCAACAGACGGGTCTTGGCATAAACAATTTTGTGCAGGTAGAAAGCCTTAACACAAAGGTGACCCTTATTGACCGAATTTTCCAGGTCTCCTTTTACCGCAACAACTTTATTCCCCTTTTTCCCAATCATCACGCCGCAACCAACACCACAAAAACGGCACACCGACTTATGCCAGGTAATAGAGTCGGCGAACACCTTTTTCTCCATGCCAGGCATCAGAGTAATTCCGATGCTGGCAGCGGCGGCGGCAGCTGCAGATGCTTTTAAAAATTCTCTGCGCTTTAAAGCCATGCTGACCTCCTTCTTAAAATTTTCTCAATTAACATTTTAAATTAATCTTTCGGCCAACAGATGCTTTTTAATCACCTGTATGAAATTTCAATGTGTGACCTTTGTGACAATCAAAACAATTCTTCACAGCGGTTTTGCTGAAATCCACATCCTGACCGGAATGGCAGGCAATGCAACGCTCCGAACCAGGACGGGCAGAAAAGTCTTCCTGACCATCGCCATGGCACATGTAACACCCGAAATTCATTATCCCATGCTTGCTACTTCGCCATTCCTGAACGGCTTTGGGAGTTACTTCGCTATGGCATTCCACACAACTAATACTAAAATCCACATCGGGATGCTTATCCGCCTTTTTCCCGGCAGCAGACATATTCCCTACCATGCTCATCGTAAATAGCAGGGCAAGTAGCACAATCAAAACTGACGAAAACGCAGATTTCATAGTGACCCCTCTCTTTATAGTTCACACAATAACAAAGCCGGTTCGACCATTCCTGGCCGAACCGACCTTTCGTTCTCTTTTAGAATTTATAAGCAATGAAGGACTTCAATTCCCAGGCGGCATTGTTATATTTATCCGTTCCGTTAATCAGATAACCGGCTGCCGCACCGGGCATGAAGTAACCACCACGCAAACCAATGGCCAGTTGCTTCTGGGCTTTCCAAACGAATTTGAAATCAACTTCCTGACCCAGATCCGTGGCAGTCCCGGCTTTGTAATCGGGATTTCCATCGCTATCCCATTTAGGAATTCCCTGCGTGGCTTTGATGTAACTATAAGAAGCAAACAGACTGATGTTAGGCAGCGGTTTAACTGTTCCGTTCACCTGAACAATGGTGGTGTTTTCCAGTTCACGATACCCACGTACATTGGGTGCACCCAGACCCTGCGGGGTAATTCCTTCTTCGTCCGGCATAATGGAGTCTTCCCAGATCTCAGTGATATAGAAGAAACCGGAAGTACGCAGTTTGTTCACATTTCCTTTCCCGCCGGTCACGTCGTCATCACCGGAACCCATACCACCCACCAGACCAAAGCTCAGTTTATCCGTAACAGCATAATTCATTTTGAGGTAAATATTATAACCGCCAATGGTACCGTCATTCTTATCCACGGTTTGCTTGGGTCCATAGTCCTCGTTGGGAATGTCATCTTTTCCTGTTAAGAAATCAAATTCTCCATTAAGACTCAATTTTCCTGCTTTGTATTTTCCGGCAAAACCGATTGCCATTAATGTGGTAATCTGGGGAGTAAAACGAGCACGGAAGAACTGCAGATGATCGGGCACATAGGCATTGGAGTCGTTTACGCTGGCATCATTATAATACAGAGCAAATACATTGTAATTTAATTTCTCGTT
Source organism: Calditrichia bacterium (assembly GCA_026991005.1). The sequence goes on from JALXCH010000477.1 coordinate 7,045, forward strand.
TCCACCGTTTAAATTCAAAGTGAGCAGGTTTGCATCCCGAGCATCATAATTACCCCGGCCATCCGGCGATACCTTCGGCTCATCCGATAAACCATCCACACCCTCGGATACTTTGGCATAAGAGAGGGTAAGCTTCTTCCCGATCACTTGGTTCAGGTCCATCTGAATTCCATCATAATTGTTGTCCAGGATGAGCTTGTTGCCCAGACCATACCACATACGTCCTACACGGAATCCCAGCGGAGTATTGGGAATCTTAAAATCCACATAGGCCTGATCCACGTGGAACAGGAAGTTGGTGTCCTTGAAGTCGAATAAACTACTGCCGCCATACTTATGGTAGGGACGCTCCGCACTTCTTAATGCGTTGTCCACCCCCCACCATCCCTGGGCCATGTCGAAACGGGTCACAACTTTCAGGTTATCATTAGCAATTCCCTGCACTTTGAAACGTAACATCTGTACAAAGTAATTGTCGTTATACACCTTTTTCCCAAACCAGAAGTCGTGCTGCGATTGGCCCCAGGCGGTGTACACACCGTTCACCTTAAAATCTGCTGCATACATGGTACTCACTACAAAAAGCAGAATCAGAGACAGAATCAAATAACGTTTCATGAGACCTCCTTATTTTTTGTTATGTGACCTATCGCACATTTCTTTACAAACACAATACCAGAAATAATTATTCCTCCTTTCTTCATTAATAACAACATATTATAGCAGATAACTTTTTGCTTGCTTTTTTCGAAAAATGACCGTATATAGTCAGTGTGTCAAAATACGGTCATATTAGGAGGGGACTTATTTATCCAGAATATCAACTTATGAACCACAATATGTTTCGGGGTGTCCTATGAAGCTCACCCAAAAAGTAATCTTGATTATTGTCAGTAGTGTGTTTACCATTATTGCCATCATCTTTTACCTGCTGGTCGCCCGCTTTGATACTCAAATTGAGAAGGGTCTTCTTTCTACGGCACGAGCCATCTATAAAAACATCATTATTGTACGCCAATGGGTGTCGGATTACAACGGAGTGTATGTGTTTAAAAAACACGGACAACCGGCCAATCCCTATCTACCACATCCCAACCTGATTACCGCACACGGCGACACCCTCACCCTGAAAAACCCCGCCCTGGTAACCCGGGAAATGAGCAGTTTAAGCCAACTGGCCGGCGGGCAGTTCTTCTTCCACATGGCCAGCCAGAATTACCTGAACCCGCTCCACAAACCGGATGATTTCGAAAATGCCGCCCTGAACTTCTTTAAAAACACCCCTAAGAATACCCGGCCGCGGGAATTTTACCGATTCGAAAAAATCAACAACCATATTTACTTCCGCTACTTTGCTCCGCTTTTCACCACCGAATCCTGCCTTAGTTGTCATTCGGCACAGGGTTACAAAGTGGGGGATTTACGCGGGGGAATCAGCATTGTACTCTCGGCAGACGATTACATGAAAGCGAAACGGGAGAATTTTCTCTTTTTCCTGGCAGCCGCTTTTCTCACCGTTATTTTTCTGAGTTTTCTCATTTTTATCGCCATCCAGCGCACAGTCATCCTGCCGTTACACAAAATTAAAGAAGCCGCCAGTAAAATCCGCAAGGGGGAATACCACCACAAACTTCAGCTTAATAAAAACGACGAGATTGGCGATCTGGCCGATGTGGTGGAAGCCATGCGCATGAAAATTCAGGATTATACCAACCAGCTCAAAAAATCCGAAGAAAAATACCGCAGCCTCATCGAAAAATCACCGGAGGCGGTCGCCATCATCGATGAGAATAGTCACATTCTGGAATGCAACATCAAACTCTCGCGCCTTACCGGCTTCCCCATAAATAAACTGAAATCCATGCGGCTTAATGAACTACTGGATAAAGCAAAAGGCCGCTACATTCGCTCCCACTATTCCCCCCAACAGCAAACAGAGCATTACGAGGCATACCTCTTTTCCCAGGACGGATTGAAAATTCCGGTGGAAATTTACAGTATCAAAGGATTAACCCTGGGGGGACGCAGTGCTCTCTCCTTTGTGTACGTACGAGATTTAAGCGAGCGAAAAAAGATTGAACAATATGCCATCCAGACGGAAAAGATGATGGCGCTGGGACAGGTCTCTTCGGGGATTGCTCACGAAATCCGGAACCCCCTGTTTGCCCTGAACAACAATATTGATTTCCTGAAAGACCATTTGAATGGTAACACCGTATTTCAGGACATTTACCCGGATTTGAAGGACAGTATTCAGCGCATCCAGAATATCGTTTCCGCTATTCTGGATTACGCCAAACCCCACGAATTGGAATTCAAAAAAGTCGCCTTGAAGGAGATCATCGAAAAGAGCCTGCTACTGGTGCACAAACAGTTCGAGAAATCGAACATTCAAATTCAAACGGAACTGCACGATGATAATGCTACCATCGAAGCCGATCCTCACAAGATGGAACAGGTCTTCATCAATTTATTCCTGAACTCGTTTAGTGCAATGGGTAAATCCGGGGTGCTAACCATCCAGACTAAGAAATACGCTTCCTACATCCTCATTAAAATACAGGACACAGGTATCGGGATACCACCCAATGAATTGGATCGGATTTTCGACCCCTTTTACACCAAAACACCCGGGGGTACGGGGCTGGGATTAGCCATTGTCCAGCGCATTCTGGATCAGCACCATGCCCGCTACCGTGTGGAAAGCGAACTCTACCTGGGTACCACATTCTATATTTATATGCCGATAAAACAGGAGTGAGCCATGCAGTTTCAGGTGCTTATTTTGGATGATGAAAAGATTGTGTGCAATTCCCTGCGGCGGATTTTGCAGAGCGACGAAATCCAGGTACACACCGCTCTCACCATTCCGCAGGCAAGGGAAATTCTGGATAGCCAGCGCATCGACCTGCTGCTGCTGGATTTCCGCTTGAAAGATGGGTCGGGATTAACTTTTCTGGAAGAAGTCAAGGAAGCCCATCCCGAGGTTCAAACCATCATTATCACGGCATTTGGTAACATCGAAATTGCCGTTAAAGCCATGAAAGCTGGCGCCTTCGACTTTATCCAGAAAAATGTAGAACCGGATTTAATTCGTTTCACCGTGCGCAAAGCGCTGGATAATCTGCGCTTGAAGAAAGAAGTGGATGAACTACGCCTAATTTGCCAGCGGGATTTAAATACACCGGACATCATTTCCTTTTCCCCCCAGATGCAACACGCCTTAAAGATTGCTCACGAATTTGCCAAAACGGATACCACGGTGCTGCTTTCGGGCGAAACGGGAACGGGAAAAAGCCTTGTAGCGGAATTTATTCACCTGAAAAGCCACCGCTTTAGCCAGCCGTTTGTCACCATTAACTGCGCGGCCATTCCCCGAGACCTGATTGAGAGCGAGTTGTTCGGATATGAGAAAGGAGCCTTTACCGGTGCCAACCAGAAGGGTAAACCCGGACTCATTGAACAGGCCAACGGAGGGACCCTGTTTTTAGACGAAATTGGAGAGCTCCCGGTAGAACTGCAGAGCAAGCTTCTGCATGTGCTGGAACGCAACGAGTTTTTTCGCATTGGTTCGGTAGAACCCACCAGCGTGGACGTGCGCTTCATTGCTGCCACCAACGTGCCGCTGGAAGAGAAAGTAGAGCGGGGGGATTTCCGAATGGATTTATTCTACCGCCTAAATGTGGCCACCATTCACTTGCCGCCCCTGCGCGAACGGAAGGAAGATATTCTGCCTCTGGCCAAACATTTTATCAACGAATTCAATATTAAATTCAATAAAGACGTGAAGTATATCAGTCCCGAAGCCGAACATTTTCTGGAAAACGCTCCCTGGAAGGGAAATATTCGGGAATTGCGCAATACCATCGAGCGCGCTATGTTACTTATTAAACGGAATGTACTGGAAATTCAAGATCTGGTAGGGGCACCCGGCGCCATCCCTACCCATCTTTCCCAATCGCCGGAAAACGGCACCTTTCAGATTACGTTACGTCCCTCCCGGGACAAGAACCTCCTGCACGAAGCTCAAAAACAGCTTGTGATACAGGCACTTAACATGTGCCAACAAAACCGTACCCGGGCAGCCCAATTGCTGGGCATTCCTCGCACCTCGTTGAATTTTTACATTCAAAAATTTGGTTTGAATTCAAAAAAATCGGTTATAAAAGAAAGTGAAAGATGAGTATTTCGTTAATTATGAATAATTGCTGGTCAATTCCAATTAAAGGGTATTTTTCACCATTAAGTAATAGACAAAAGGGATAAAATTTTTAAGAATGGAATTATAATTAGTATGCAAGATTCATGGGATTAAGGCGGCAGTAGAGCGGAGGAATTTTTGCGCCTGGCTTATTCCGTAGAAAAAGAACCACTATTTTTAAAAAATAACCGAATGCCCGCATCAAAATATGCCCGTCCCGGAGGGGACGGATGAAATTCATTACAACCCATATTTTTTCATCAATCGGTAAAAAGTGCGGCGAGGGATGCCGGAAAGGCGGGAGGCCTCGCTGATGTTGCCCCCGGCACGCTGAATGTATTCCAGAAGCGCCTGCTTCTCATATTTCTCCATCAATTGATTCCGCTGACTCCGAAAATCCCCCTCACCCGGCAGTGCCGATTCCAATGCGGAAAATCCGATGGAAAGATGCTCGGGAAGGATGGTGCGTCCATTGCACAGAATAACGGCGCGCTCAATCACGTTCTCCAGTTCCCGCACATTACCGGGCCAGTGGTAGTTTTGTAACATTTGCAGCGCTTCCTGAGAAATATTCTCCACCCGTTTGTTTAGCTTCTCCTCGGCCCGGGTGAGGAAGTGATAGGCCAGATACGGAATGTCTATTTTGCGCTCTCGCAAGGGCGGCAGATAAATGGTAAAGGTATTAAATCGGTAAAACAGATCTTTCCGAAACGCCCCTTTGGCAATGGCTTCTTCCAGATTGCGGTTGGTGGCGGCAATAATGCGTACCTGAACATATTTCACCTCCGATGAACCCACAGGGCGGATTTCGCCCGTTTGCAGAAAACGCAGCAGTTTGGCTTGTAAATTCAGTTCCATGTCCCCGATTTCGTCCAGAAAGATGGTGCCTCCGTGGGCTTCTTCCAGCAGTCCTTTGCGATCCTTCTCGGCGCCGGTAAAAGCGCCTTTCTTGTAGCCGAACAGTTCGCTTTCCATAAGAGAGGCGGTAAGGGCGGTGCAGTTGAGGGAAATGAAAGGTTTATCCCGCAAATGGCTGGCCTGATGGATGGCACGAGCCACCATCTCTTTTCCCGTTCCCGTTTCTCCCCGTAAAAGTACGGTCGTGGGAGTGGGCGCCACCCGCTGCACCAGCTCCATCACCTGCTGCATCTGGGGGGATTTTGCCACCATAAAATTAGCATTGGGCAGGTACTGCTCCAGTTCCCGTTGAGCGGTATAATACCGTTCCCGGTATTCTTCCTTTTTGCGGCATTCTTCAATGAGCGCCCACATGAAGCGCGCACTTTTACCATCGATGATTTCGCAGCGGGAAGTTTTACACTGCTGAAGGGCACGGGTCACTTCCGGGTCGCCGGTGACGTTGATGATGATATCCAGGCGGGGATCCGGGCAGTAGGTTGCCCAGTGTCGGGCAACCGGAATGTCGTGCTCCTGGGCAAAACGGATTCCGGGAGCTTTGAGATTCTGATCCACGACCGCCAGAATCTCCACCTCCGAGAGTTCTTCCAGCAACTCCAGCAAATGTAACCCGCCCTTCCCGGCACCCACGACCAATAAGGTTACAGAGGACATTGAATTTTCTCTTTTTTGAACCGTTATCTGCGAAATCAATAAAAATTAATCAAAATATCCCATGAGCACAACTGAATTCCCGGCTTTGAAAATTAACAAAAACCTCCCTTATCCCGGTGAAAAGGGAAGAAGTGATTACAACAGCACATTAATTTTCCCAATAAGAGAGAATGAAATTTGTTGGTGTAATTTTGTGGTACCCATGAAAAATCCGTTCTCAATTGTCTCTTCAGGATAAATTTTTGGTGGTTGGGGCACCAATTTCCCCGGTACGATAAATCGGAGCTCGGCATGATAATCGGCCTGTCATTGCCCATCCGAAGGATCCTTTGGACGGACTCCCGGAACGGGTCTGGGACTGAGAGCGGGACGAGCGGATAGGGCTCTTTGAGCGAGCGGAATGTAACGGAGCGAAGCAATACTTAACATTTTGGAAGGGATGGCTTCGTCTCCCACCAGGGCGGAGACAACCCGGAACGTAAGCGTCCCCCAAGGGACGGCGTGCTATTATCACGCAAATTCGATTTGTGGGAACAGAATGCCTCCCAACAAATGCCTGACTCGAACGGGACGGGATGAGTTAATAGCTATTTTTTACATTTACGGAAGATTTACTGCAAACTACTGCGGACAGATGGATTTGTGAGTTGGTTGGATAAAATTAAAAAAGTCTTTGAAATCAACAAACTTGAATTCTTTAGTCAGTGAATATTTACTAATATCATTAATTCAACTCTATTGTTTAATAA
>JALXCH010000478.1 GCA_026991005.1 Calditrichia bacterium
TGCAATTCCTGCTCCATTTTCCGCTTTTTCTCCAGCAAATGCAACTTCCGGAATCCATCCAGCATTCCCTGATTATTCTTCAATCCATTATTCAATCCCTTAATGAAACCACTCACCTTTATCGCCACATCCGGATCCTGTTTGGCTTCTTCTTCCAGCGTTTGAATTGCCGTCCGGAACAGGTCAATCTGAAAAGGATAGTTTACCTCCTGATGATAGGCAATGGAGTAGGAAGAACGATAGCGATAGGTCCGACCGGGGTACCCCATGATGAAGGTAAAATCCCCTTCCTTAACTCCCGCACGGGAAACAGGAAAATACGTTTTGGTTTTCAAGGGAACGTTATCCTTTGAATATTCGGCAGGATTTCCCTTTTTATCTCCGTACACCCGGAAAAAGGAAAAATCTCCGGTATGGCGCGGCCACATCCAGTTGTCGATATCACCACCGTAATTCCCGATGGACTGTGGAGGAGCGTACACCAGTCGCACGTCTTTGTAGCGTTTGTACAAAAACAGGTAATACTTCATTCCGCTGAACATTTCCACCACTTCTGCTTCGATGTGTTTCTTCTCGTCTTCGTACTTATCTTCCAGTTCCTTGCGTCGCCTGGCCAGTACCTGATACCGTTCCAGAGGACTCATGCCCTCTTTCACCACCGAAAGCACTTCATTTGTGACATCTTTAAAGTCCACGGTAAAGGTCACTTCGTAACCCGGGATGGGGATTTCTTCTTCCCGGGAATGAGCCATAAAACCATCGCGGATGTAGTTCGTCTCCGGAGAGGAAGCACGCTGGATGGCACCAAACGCCACATGATGATTGGTTAAAATCAATCCATTAGGGGAAACGACTTCTCCGGTTCCGCCATCAATAATTACTACCGCATCCTTCAGATGGTAAACTTGTTCGGGTGTGAGTTGCAGCCCGCGTTGCTGCATTTGCTTCCATGGCAAATCCTTTAACTGATCCAGCAACCACATTCCCTCATCTGCCAGAGCAAATTGGAACCCTACCAACACCATCATAAATACCAAAAACACAATCCGTCTCATAGACTCCTCCTTACTTATCCCTAAAAATTTCAAGTAGCAAAAATGCCCGCAGGCTGTTGTTTAAAAAATACCAAATCAGGTATTTTAACAGGTGGTCAGGAAATCTCCTGCCTATCCTCAAAGTGCGAATCTGTTCTTCGCGCGCCGCGAATTCCAATGACCAGGCCCATTACCAGACCCGCCAGTACATCGGTAAAATAGTGGTACTGACCATATATCGTAGCCAGCGAAAGGCTGATGAGAATGGGAAGAAAAATTCCATACGCCGTTATTGGTTTAAACTGGCGAAGAAACAGAAAAATCACCAGTGCTACCCCGACATGAGAACTGGGGAAGGCACCGCCCCGGAATCCCACCTCGCTCATAAAATGACGCAGGCCATTCCCCACAGAATACGTGTGATAAGACGCGTGGATCTGATCTGCCAGATAGAACCGAGGTCCCGCAACCGGGAAAAAAATAAAAATGAAATAGGACAGAAAAAAGGTTAGAGATACATAATGAATCAACTTCTCGAACAAATACGATTGCCGGGAAAGATAAAAAATAAATCCTCCCAGAGGAATGGTTATCCAGTACAGGCTGTAAGAGATTTGCATCACCTCCGTGAGCGGTGGAGATACCAGATGCTGCACCCAGAGGTTGGGAGGTACCCCAAATAATGCACTATCCACACGCAAAATTAAGGGATCGAACTCTTTGGGAGTTATCATGTGAATCAGCGGCCCTATTTCCATGTAAAGAAACGGGAAGCCCATAATCAGGTACCAGTGGCGCAGAAAGCGGAGTAAAGGATGCGTCTTATTGTTCAAAAACGGAAGGAGGAATAGCAAAGCCACACTGATTCCAGAATGCACCAGAATGTAAACAAACCAATGATTCACATGATGCCGGAAAAGAAAAATCATTAGCGAAAGGGCGGCCCAGTAAACAATCAAATTCCTGTCGAACAGTTTTAGTTGCTGCCAGCGTGCGTACAATCGATTTCTTCCTTTCTCAATGATACCGAAACGAAATTACGGAGAACCCGAACAAAAGTTGCCTGCCGTTCCCGTTACTCCACATACAAAAGTACCATGGTCACATCATCGCTGAACTCTTTTCCGCCGCTAAACCGGCGCAGAGCGTTCAAAATTATTTCCTTCATTTGATGGGGCGGTGTTCCGTGGTGCCGCTTTACCAGTTGAATCAATCGTTTTTCTCCAAACTCCTTCCCCTGTTTATTTTTTACCTCTGTAACTCCATCCGTGTACAGGATAAGGTAATCTCCGGACTGGAGTTCCACCGTTTCCTGGCGATATTCCTGATTCTGGAGAAAGCCCAACACAATGCCTCCGGTGCTCAGTTCTTTTACGCTGAGGTCTTTCCGTACCAGAATGGGCGGATTGTGACCGGCATTGGTGTAGGTAAACCGCCGCGTGTTTCCATCGATGAGGCCGAAAAAGAAAGTGGCGTAATACCCTTCGGCGGTGGTTTCGGTAAGCAGGTTATTCAATCGTGCGACAATCTCGACCACAGGATAAATTTCTTTCAACAGACTTTTGAACCCGGCATAGAGCATCGCCATAAGAATAGAAGCCGGTGCTCCTTTCCCGGAGACATCACCAATAGCGAGCCCGAGCATATTCTGGGTGGTGCGAAAAACATCGAAGAAATCGCCCCCCACAATGCGTGCCGGGATGTTCACGGTACTAATCTGAAATCCTTCGAAGCGTGGAGGCCTTTCTGGCAACAGGGCACGTTGCACCCGAGAGGCAATGAGCAGTTCGCTCTCCAATCGTTTTTTCATCACCGCCTCTTCGAACAACTGCGCATTGGCAATGGCAACCACCGCCTGGCTGGCAAATGTTTCCATCAATTCCAGATCGGCCGGGGTAAAATGATTTAACAAATCGCTCTCCACAGCAATCACTCCCATCACCTGCCTGCCATGGAGCAGCGGAACGGTAAGCTGAGAACGGGTAGTGGGCCGCACCGAATAATAATCCGGAGAGCGAGAAACATCATTAATAATGCTCGGTTTTTTTGTCGCAATAACCTTCCCGTAAATCCCTTTATTCAACTTCAGGTGAATTTTATCCAGCAACTTTGCGTCATAACCTCTGGTGACCACACGCCGGAGTTCCTTTCTCTCCCGATCAATCAGAAAAATTCCCCCGGCATCGAAACTGACCAATTGACTAATGGAATCCATGATGGCATTCAATACCTCATCCAGCTTTAGGCTGGCCGAAATCTTTTTACCTACTTCCAGCAACAACCGATCTTGCAAAGATTTTCGCTTGACCTCCGAATACAACTGGGCGTTTTCCATAATATCCGATGTTTTCTGAAATACCCGCACCAGTAAATCCCGGATGCTATGAAAATAAATGTAGCGATTAATGGAGCTATCGAAGAGTAAGAACCCGATGTGCCCTTTAAAACTAATCATCGGGAAAAAATAATAAAAAGTATCTTTGGGTAAGGTATGCCACAGAGTATCCATCAGAGGATGTTTCCCCTTCAGTTTAGGCAGGGGATGAAAAGCTACATTTTCCTTGAAAAGTTCCAGAAAAGCCTGCTTGTGCTCAACTTTAATTAAGTCCGGGAGTTTAAGCTGAGAAGGATGGTAGGCCATAAGCTCATAATCGCGTCCCCAGCACAAATAGAACGCCCAGGCGTGCTGGTCGAAATTCTCGTGCAGAAATTTTTTGAATTTTTCAATGAGCAGGGAATAATCCAGCGTGGCATTCAATTCCCGATTAAATTGCTGGAAAGAGGTGGAAATACGGTAAATTTCCTGGTAAAAATTTTTATCGACAAAATTACGAACGAGTCGGGTGATTTCATCATAGTAATACAAAGCGGGAACAAGCACCAAAAAGAAGGCTAATATCGACGACCGAATACCCACCTGCCTAAAAATCCATTGAACCAGCCCAAAAGCAAGCGCCCAGAGGGAAACCGTGATCACAATTCGCAGTATTTTCTTAAAAACAGGATTTTGCTTCACCGAACCTACTCCAATTCCAGATTTAAATATACCTGTTTATTTCAGACGAAATCAAGATAATGAAAATTTACTGCGAAGAGGTT
>JALXCH010000479.1 GCA_026991005.1 Calditrichia bacterium
CGGGATGTAACACTTTCCAGACTTTTTCCAGCAACTGATTGTGCGAAAACGGCTTCTGAAGGAATGCCGCCCCCAGCCGATCGATTTCTTCCCGGGGAATGGATTTGTCTGTATAACCCGACATAAAAATGATTTTAATTTCCGGGTACATTTTCCGAATTTCTTGAACCAAACGAGGCCCATTCATGTGAGGCATAATCACATCCGTTAAAATGAGGTCGATTTTTTGCTCCGTTTGGCGGCAGATTTCCAGCGCTTCCAACCCGTCTCGGGCGAGAAGGGTTGTGTATCCAAATTGGTGCAGGGTTTGGTGAATCAGCTCTCGCACCTCGGCCTGGTCTTCCACAATTAAAATGGTTTCGTCTCCGGTTAATTCAAATTCGGAAATCGTTTGGGTTTTTGTAGCGGCGTTTTCAAGGGAAACCGCGGGGAAATAAAGGTGAAATGAGCTTCCCTCTCCGGGTTTACTGAAAACCTTAATCCCCCCACCATTTTGCTTAACGATTCCATACACAATGGAAAGTCCCAGACCTGTGCCTTTCCCCATTCCTTTGGTGGTGAAAAACGGTTCGAAAATGTGGGACTGAATCTCCTCGTTCATTCCGATGCCCGTATCGGTTACCGCCAGGAAGACATAGCGAGAAGCTTTTTGTGCAATTTTAAGGGAAGAAGATAGTTCGCTTGCCGGAATCTCCCTGGTCTGAATGGTAATACGTCCACCGCCTGGCATTGCATCCCGGGCATTGATGATAAGATTGAGTAGAATCTGCTGAATCTGCCCCTTATCGGCCCGGATGAAGCAATCGGTTTCGTTCAAATCAAATGCAATTTCAATATCTTCACCAATCAATCGGGAAAGAAGAGAATGAATTTCCCGTAAAAATTCGTTAAGAGAGAAGGTGACGGGTTGAGTAACCTGTTTTCGGCTAAAAGCCAGGAGCTGGGCAGTAAGCGAAGCCGCTTTTTCCCCTGCTTTTTGAATTTCTTGAATTCCTTTATGGATGTGAGGAGATGGCAAGTCCTGCATCATCAGTAAATCGCAATAACCATTTATCACGGTAAGCAGGTTGTTAAAGTCATGGGCAATGCCTCCGGCCAGTCGTCCAATGGCTTCCATTTTTTGAACTTGCCGCATCTGGTTTTCCATCTCTTTCTGATGAGAAATGTCGCTGGCAACGCCAATTAATGCTTCCGGACGCCCCTCTTCATCTTTTACAACAGAGGTGGAAAGAAATATGGGAAAAATGCGCCCTGCTTTATCGATGTTCAGCAATTCTCCCGACCAGCCTCCGCTTAAGGTGGAGGTGTGAATCAGTTTACCAATTTCGGAAGGATTACCCGGAGCTCGCAACATGTGAATGGGCTGATTGGTTACTTCTTCCCGGGTGTACCCGTATGCATCTAAAAAAGCCTGGTTTACATACACTATTCGATCGTTCAAATCGGTGATGGTAACAAACTCCCGGACACTCTCCAGAGCATGGGCGAGCATTTTGATGCGTTCTTCATACTGCTTACGTTCGGTAATGTCTTTGGTAATTCCCACAAATCCCACCCGGTTTCCGTCCATATCGATGAGTGGAGCTGCACTGAGTTCGACCGGGAAAATCTCTCCATTTTGCCGGATACAGCGATACGTGCGGTGGCGGGGAGTTTCATTTTCCAGTGCCAGGCGTAAGTCTTCGATAGCTCGACTGCGGTCTTCGGGATGAATCAAATCAATGGCATTTACCCCGATCGCTTCCTGTTTATTCTGAAAGCCATACATGCGAAGCATGGCTTCGTTGCAATCCAAAATGTTCGCCTTCAAATCGGTTACAGTAAGGGCATCGGCAATGGCATCGAAGATGCTTTTTAACTGTTTCTGAGATTCCTCCAGGGCGGTTTCGGCGTGCTTGCGATCGGTAATGTCCAGAAGTTGAATAACCGTTCGCGGTTGATTTGCCGCATCACGAAAACTCTGTAAACGGAGTTCCGCAGTGCGTAATTCCCCGTTTTTGCATTTTATGAGTAATTCGTAATTATCGGTGGGTACTTCTCCCGTGCGAAAAATGCGTTGAAGTTCTTCACATCGGTACGTTTCTTCCGGAGCTAAAAATGTGTCGATGGTTGCTCCGAGGAGTTCTTTCCGCGAAAAACCCAGGATTTCTTCTGTTTGCTGATTTAAATAAATGATGGTTCCATCTTCATCTATCACTAAAATACCACTATGGGAACCTTCCACAATGGCTCGATATAGATGGAGTAGTTCCTGAATCGCGCTATTGTCCCTTGAATACCGCGCTAATTCGGATTCCAGTTCGGCAATCCGGAGATCTTTGATTCTAATTTCTTCGATTAGATCACGCTTCTTTCTTCGGGAAGCCGACATCTCTCTCGAGGTTTAAATGAATATTTATAGAGGAAACAGCTTCATTCCTCGCTTTTAAACTTATCGTCAATATAAGCAAAAAATTAATAAAATTTTTAATCAATTTTAAATTTTTTCAACCGGAATTTTTACCCGGATTACCTCTGTTTTTTTAGAAAAGAATATTCTTCATTTCGCGGGAAATTCGTGTTTTAAGAAGAGGCAAGTTCTGGCGAATGCTTTTTAGAGCGTCCTCATCGGCCTGGTCGGATACTATTTTGAGGACAACGATTTCTACATTTTCCCGGTGTAAGTTGCGAGCAATAAAATACGCTTCCATGTCCACCAGACCACACTGGTATTGCCGGAAGAGGTGCTGCCGATGCGAGCGCGCAAGCACTGGCTCGGAGACGGTCAGGAGGGTTTGAGTGGGTAGATGTTGTATCGAGGGAATAGAGGGCTCCGGTAAGATGATGGGTTCCTGGTGGGGAGAATAGATTTTCCGGATGCGAAAAAAGGCTCCCGGAGAAAAATAAGCTTCCAGTGCACCGCACAAACCGATGTTAATCACAGTGCGGGGAGCCAGTTGGTGAAATACCGAGAGGAATTGTTCCGGCGGAAGAGACATTCCCAAGCCCACTTCCAGTAAAAAATAGGGATTATTTTGCTCGGCAAACAGAGGCAGAGTTTTATGAATTCGCTTCCATGTTCCCAGTTCCAGAAAAATACGGGTTTCCCAGGGGATGGCGGTAAGGATCAGAAGAGGAAGAAAATGAGATTGAGCTTGGGCAGAAGGCTTTCCTGGCATATAATTAACCCAGATTTAGTGATTTGTTTTCTAACAGAGGTAAATATATGAAAATACGTATTTATCGCAAGGACAAAAGCGTTCCGTTGCCGGAGCGCAAAACCGAGCGTTCTGTGGGGCTGGATGTGTATGCTGCCCAACGGGTAGAATTGCGCCCCGGTCAGCCGGTGCTGGTTCCCACAGGACTGATTATTGAATCCCCACCGGGGTATTATTTTAAAATTTTCATTCGCAGTGGGTTTGCGGTGAAATATGGGGTGAGTTTGGTTAATGATGTGGGGATTGTAGATGAGGATTACTGTGGCCCGGAAGATGAAGTGAAAATCGGGATGATTCGGCACTATAACCCGGCCGATCCGCTGCGGGACAAACCTCTGGTCATTGAAAAGGGGCAGCGGATTGCGCAGATCATTTTCGAAAAGAATCAACTCCCGGAGGTGGAATGGGAGGAGCAGGAATCGCCCGATTTTGCCGGTCGTTCCCGGGGCGGGTTTGGTTCTACCGGGGAGAAATAGCTTCTCCCCGGGCTTATTCTCCCTCTAAATTCGGCTTTGCGGGAACAGCAACTTTGAGTGCTCCGGGAAGGGTCTCGATACGCAAAATTTTCCCATCCATGTGAGGATTCCCATCGGTGTGGATGGGACCGGCGGAAGGTCGCTCGATAATCAGCGATTTTGCCCGAAAAGTGTGGTATTCTTCCAGCGCCTGAATGGTGCCATTGAACAGATGGTGCAAATGGGATGCTGCTTTCCATAACGGAAGCGGTTCCAGGATGCACACATCCAGCATGCCATCGTCCGGGCGTGCCTGCGGTGCAATAATAGCTCCATTCCCATACTGAGGGGCATTGGCGATACTTAGCAGCAAAGGGGTATAGTGTTGCGTCTTGTTCTCGATGCGAATCTGTACTTCTTCTGGTTTATAGGTTAAAAACGCCTTGGTTCCTACCACAAAATAGGGGAGAGGACCTCGTAC
>JALXCH010000480.1 GCA_026991005.1 Calditrichia bacterium
TTCCAAATCCCAAGTATCAAAAATAAAAAACCGCAATGTCCGAATGTCCATAGGAATCTCCAGAGGAGTCTTTTACGACCTTTGGAGGATCCCATTGGTAAACGCAGCGAGCGCAGCGAATTTTCAGAGAATGCTGAAAAAAACAACCTCAATGTGCAAAAAAATAGCTTAAAATCCCGTTAATCCCGTTCATCCTGTCTAAAAAATCATTTTACTTTTTAGCATCAGATTACATCAATTTCCGTGAATTCCTTAATTCCAGATTTTAAAAGACAAATCCTGGCTTATTCAAAAACCTTATTAAGTTTTTTTTCGTGGCGTTCGTTGCGATCGCTGCGGTTTTAAAATAAACCGCGGCGGGCGCGGCGAGCGCAGCAATTACTCAGAGAATGCCGCACACAAGAAATAACTCCAACGTATGCAAATATTTATTTCAAATCCTGTTAATCCCGTTCATCCTGTCTAAAAAATCATTTTACCCAATCTAAATAAATTCATCAATTCCAGATTTTTAAAAACAAATCCAGGTGGCCTCAAAAACCGCATGATGATTTTTTCGTAGCATTCGTAGCTTTTCCATAATCTCACTGCCGCAAATTCGGGTACACCATGCGGATGGTTACTTCCAGGTAGGGATCGGGGAAATCGGCGGGTAAAGGACGGAAAGGGAACACGCTATGAATAGCATTGACCGAACTCTCTTCCAGGGAATGATGCCCCACATGGCGCAGCACCTGGAAGTCGTACATCTCCCCCTCCCGGGACACTTTGAACCGCACCACGGTGTACCCATGAATCAGACCGAGCGGATAGTAAGCAGGGGGCGCAGTCCACAACCGAATCAGCTTTCGTTTAAACGCCAGCCAGTAAGGAGCCCACTCCCAGGCGTAGGTACTCAAAGCAAAATCGCCCACCAGGTCGGCTTTAAAGCTTTCCATTTCCAGCATGGTTTCCCCCCGCTTTTGCTCACTCCGGGATTCCTGGGGCTCCTCGGGCGGTTTCTCCTTCCCCTGATCTTTTCCGGTAAGCAAATCCTTATTAAACGTATGGCTGGATTTGTAAGCCAGAAGGGCATTTTTCACCGCTTCCAGCACCCGGGGATCGGATTCTTGACTGGCGGGTGTTTGCAGTTTCTCCTTCTCTGCCTCCGACCCGGGAACCAGATGCGGTTGATTCTCCGAAACCTGCGGCGCTTGCATCAAAGAAGATTCTGTGGAAAGCCGATTGGTCTCTTGCGGTTTATCCTGGGTGGCATTGGGATTTTCCACCAGCTCATAAAACTTCTGGGGAATTTGCTCTTTTTCCGGTTCGGGCGGAGGGGGTTGCTCAAACACCAATTCCAGCGGTTTCGGTGTATCCGGCTTATTGAGGTGGGTGGAGCCTAACAACATATCCTTCTGCAAAAACAGTAATCCCACCAGATGTAAAAGCACCGAAATGACAATGGAAATGATTAATATTTTGCGATCGTTCTTCTTCATCTTCCAAATCGTTTCACCCACCATTCCCGGTTCTTTTTGATTAAACAGCGGAGGTGGAAATTAGTTCTCTTCCTTAAAATACTGGAGCGCCGAGGGCACATCCGGAAAAATCTGAAATACATGGGAAAGCTGGGCGATACGAATCATATTCTCCACGCTGGAAGCCACCGTAGCCAGCACCAATTCTCCGCCAGCATTGTTTGCCTGCCGTTTTCCGAAAAGCAACGCTCCCAGACCGGAACTATCCAGATCGCGCACATTCTTTAAATCCAGCACCAACTGGATGTTTCCATCCGCAACTTCTACAAACAATTTCTCTTTCAGGGAAGCGGCATTGGAGTGATTAATGTGTTCATCCAGAACAGTAAAAATCAGCACATCATTGGCCTTCTCTGTGGAATATTGTATATCCATGGAAGAACATCCTTTCTTTTTACAAATCCATTCTAAAAATACGGAATTTTACTCCGGATGTCAAAAAATTAACCGGAAAGCAGGACGTGGTGCGGAGCGCCACAAAATTCACCGAAAAGTTAACAGTATTACCGAAACAATGGCCAGTGCCAGTGCCAAAAGAATACGAGACGTCATCCGCTCCTGCCATATCCAGTATCCCACCAGGGAGGAAACGATAATAATCCCCACATTATTCAAGGGGAACGCCAGCGAGCCGGGAAGATGCTGGAGCACCTTCAAAATAAAAAATGCGGAAAAGAAATTCGCCGCCCCTAATAAAACGCCTCCCCGCACCAATCCCCAGCTCATAGGCACCCGCCGTAAAAATACCAACACCGCCGTAAACACACCCGACAGAAAAAACACCAGAAGCATATATTCCATCATCCAGTGGGCACCAAATTTTTCCTGAAAGATTTTCAGGCTCATATCGCCGGAACCCATGAGGAGGAACAGAAAGAAGGGAAGTAAAATTCCCCCAGCCTCCGAAGAAGAGGGGGATTCCTTTTCTTCCCGCGGTTGCCAGCTAAACAAATAAATCGCCAGCAGCGCCAGAACCAGTCCCACGTACTGGGTGGGTTGCAAACTTTCCCGGTAAATGAGCAATGAACCCAGCACGGGAATCACCACCGAAAGCCGGGTTACTGTTACCGGGATGGCAATTCCCAGCTTCTGAATGGATATCATGTACACCACAAATGCGGTAACAAAAATGAGCGCTGTAGCCAGAGAAAGAGGAAATAGTTGGCCGTAAATGCGGATACCAGAGTTCCAGCCCCCTACCAGGAGCGTCATGAGCACAGCCATCACATAATTGAATAACATCACCCCCAACCGATCCAGCCGCCGGGACTCGTTCCAGCGAATAACCACCGCCACCAACACACTGGAAAGAATGCTGAATATCAGATAAACCATCTCGCTACCATTTTCCAGGAATTTAAGTTCATGCCTCCTAAAATAGTAAATTTACAAAAAATTGCTTAAACCACAACCTTCCTTTCTTTTTCTTCGCAGCTATTTTACCTTCTGTAAATATTCCGTAAAGAAGGGTGAAAGATTTCTCGATTTCTGATGAAATTTTCCCTGATATATGCACCCATTTCCATTGTTTCTCGTTTTTCGCTTTAAAATCGGAATCCATTCTCCCTGCTTTTTCGTAAAACATGTGAACACTTTAACAGAGGAGGTGCGTGTATGAAACAAACATACTATGAACTGGTCATCCAATCGCCCTTTTTGCTCATTAAAGGTTTTCTCATGGGATTCATGTACGGTCGCGGAGAAGAATTCCCCTACTTTTTCAATCGTAAAGCGGGAATTCGTCGGGAGACGCTGGGGGAAGTTATCAAAGAATATCTCTCTCTGGATAATTACACCCACCTTTGTTTACCCGAAAACATTGTCCCCGAATTTGAAACTGCACTGGAAAAAGCGCATCCCAAAATCGGAGTAACCATCGAGAAGAAGAACAAGATCCGGTCGGCGGAATTCACCTTTAGTTTTGAGATTTACAACGAAGAGCAGGCACAGGTTTGCAAAGAATTAATGAAGAACCTGCCCGAAGGGGTAGAATTACACAATTTCGAACCGAAAGAGATTCGCTACGAGACCATCCACGGGGTCAAAGAATACGCGCCGTTGCATCCCTACATTTACCGGGGACAGGGCATTGTGCGAGGCGACTTCGAACCGCTGATTGAATTTTACCTGCGGTGCAAACGCAGCTCCATCCGGGAGCTTATCCTGTGTAGCGAAGTGCGCCTGTACTATGAAAAAGAGGCCGAGGTGCCCGCCTGAAGGGAGCCCGGAACAGCACGGGAGCCCGGGCTCTCCGGAAACTCATTTCCCGAAGCAATACTTTATCATTACAACGGTAGATATCCGCCGCTGCTCTTTGTGAGCTTAATATCCCGCAGCAACGGTTCTTTGATGTGAATCTCGAACGTAAAGGAACTGTAAGCGGGATTGGGCTGCCAGTTAAAGGACATTTCCCAGCAGTGTAAATCCCGGTAAATATTGAAGCTCTGGTGGGCAATTTCGTGGTTCATCAAATCGAAGCTGGCGGAATACTGAATGCGCCAGTTGGGTGTGAGCTGCACCCGGGCATTTACGTTAGCGGTAAAATCCTTGCGCACTGCCCGCACGTTGCTGCGGTTCACGCTGTACACCAGGTTCACACTTAATTCCCAGGGGAATTTCAAATTCCGCAGCATCTCGATGTCCTGATTGCGCACCAGGTCTTCCACACCGGCAGTGGGGAGGCCAACCTCGGCGGTATCGCCCTCTGCGGCGGGACGCTTACCTTTCTCCTCGTGGCGGGGTGGGGTTAATCGGAAACCGGTATTTATTCGAAGGTTGACCAGCCGCGGCAAAGAAAATCCGTTTTGCCACACAAACTCGTTCCGACGTCCATATCCTCCGTGCCCCACTTTGTAAAGGCTGTGGGTGGCAGTGAGGGTAAAGTTAAATTTGGAGGTTGCCTGGGTGCGCAGGCTGCTGTTAATCTCGCCCCAGCGCAGGCTATCGGCCAGAAAGTTGTAATTGGTCGATAAATCCCAGTTGAATAAATTGATCTTTTTCTCCTCTCCATTGCGAATCATTTTACCCTGGAACAGGTTGTTCAGGGAGATGGTCATCAGGCGGGATTCCCCGGTGGGAGTGCCTCCAAAAGCGCTCCCCGCAAAGCGATCGTACCGCCGCAGGCGACCGCTGCTATCGGTAAACGTCTGGATGTAACCAAAGCGAGGCTCGGTGTAGTCCGGAGTAATGGTGAAGCGGATAGCGGGGTCCATTTTGTGCCGGATGAGCTTCAGCGGACCAAAGGGGATTTCGAACAGTCCGTATAAGGTGGTGGTGACCCCCAGATTGGTATTCACAATGTGCCGGGCACGCGGCTGACGGATGGTGTCTGCCACGGCCATATTCAAAGAATCCACCCAGTGATATTGATAATATTGCGGTACCCATAATTCCCGGAAAGAAACACTCTGGCGGTAGCGAAAATATTTGAACAGATTAAAATTGAGCGAAAGCCCACCCCGATGCTCCCAGCCCATCCGCTGGCTCTTTTTAAACGTGGAATCGCTCTGCAGCTTCTTACTCCCGTCCGCCTTAAAATTGCTTCCGAAATTATAGGTGATGTTGTGGTACCAGCGCTTTTTGGGGGTTTTAGCCGGATTAAACGGAATTAGGTCAGATTGAGTATGGGAGAAGGAAATATTGGGCAGGGTGTAATCCAGTTCTCCGGTTTGCAGATTTTCGTTGCGCCGAATGCTCACATTCAAGGCATTTTTGGAAGAAGGCCAGCGTTTGGAAAAATTCACATTGGTGGAAATAATCTGATCCAGCCGATGCTCCAGATTGTTGGAGTAATTTTTCAGGAAGGTACGGTCGCTGACAAAGCGCCCGCTACCGTTCAGCGTCATCGTTTCCCCAATCTTTTGCTGATGGCTAAACTGGATGCTCCAGCGCTGCTTCTTTTGCCCGGTTGTTACATCCCGGGGCGCGTAGTGCATCACCACATTTCCGCCAAAATTGTAACGCTTGCGGTAGCGAAATTCCCCGGAATATACCGTACCCGTGCGCTCGAAAAAGGTGCTTAAAAGGGTGACATCCCAGTAATCCGAAGCGGCCCAATAATACCCGAAATCCCGCAGATACCGCCCCCCATAGCTGCTGGTTCCAAATTTGGGAATAATAAACCCGGAGCGCCGTCCCTTCTCCATGGGAAATACTCCAAAAGGAATGGCAAACACCGGAATATCAGCAATGTACATATAAATGGGTTTGGCCACCGCTCGCTTATTCATAATAATGCGCATTTTATTGGCTTTGAAATAGTAGTGAGGGTGCTCGATGCTATCGCAACTGGTGAAATAACCATCCTTTACCAGAAGCGTTTTTTTACCCACCTTTTTGATGAGTTCACCCCGATAATACCCCGGCTCCATGTTGGTTCGCCCTTCCAGAACTTTACCTCGCTGGTGTTTAAAATCGTATTCCAGGCGAAAGCCGTGGATGGGTTCGCTTCCCTGCTCGCTGAACACCGGTAATCCCCGGTAAATGGGATTGCCCAGAGAGTCGGTACTATCGGCCACACCGGTAGCCACCATGGTGTTGCGATTCCAGTCAATCATCACCCGGGCTGCTTCCAGACGCATTTGCTGGTACTGAATGATGACATTGCCTTCCAGAAAGGTGCGTCGATGTTCCATGGAGAAAGTAATTTTTTCGGCGCGATATTTAACCGGCCCCTCAATATCGCTTTTGGGAGGCGGGGTTAATGTATCCGTTACCGCGAGTGAATCAGAAACGGGGGAAAGGAGACTATCGCTTTGCGTCTGCACCACCCGGGCAGCAAGCGGTTCCCGGAAACCGGTTAGGGCAACTAACAACCACCAGAATGTCCAGAAGAAAAACCACGGGCGCATCGCCATTTTTTAACCCTTCTCAACTATCCCCTTTCCCTCAACAACCTCACAACTCCTAACCGCCTATTTCTTTTCATAAACTAACAGAAAATCCACTTCGTTGGTTTCTCGATCCACCCGATCTACCTTAATTTTCACCTCATCCCCCAGCCGGTACACCTGACCAAACTCCTTGCCCACCAGGGAGTAGGTTTTTTCGTCGTAAATGTAAAAATCATCCACCATGTTTTCGATGCGTACAAACCCCTCGATGAGGTAAGGGACAATCTCCACAAAAATGCCGTACGCCGTGACTCCGGAGATGAGCCCTTTGAAGGTTTTTCCCACGTAGTTGGAAATCCATTCCACCTGTTTAATTTTCACACTCTGGCGTTCGGCTTCCAGCGCCACCCGTTCCCGCTCGGAACTGCGATCGGCAATTTTCTTTAGTTCCTGCTTCAGGGTGCGAATGGTTTTGGGGGAAATTTTACCGGCGTACATCTTCAACAGGCGGTGCACCTGAAGATCGGGATAGCGCCGAATGGGGGAGGTAAAATGGGTGTAATCCTCAAAAGCCAGGCCAAAATGGCCAATATTCTTGATGGAGTATTGGGCTTTCATCATGGTGCGCAATGCTACTTCTTTAATCAGAATATCGTCCTTTGTGCCGGAGACCTGCTGCAGAATTTCCTGGAACTGTTTGGGAGTCACATTATGGGGAATTTTAACCCGATGCCCCAGAGCGTTCAAAAAGCGTTCGAATTTTTCGATTTTTTCGCTATCGGGGCGTTCGTGCACCCGATAAATAAAGGGGCGGGGTTTCCCCTTGCCCGAAATGCGCCGGATGTGCCGGGCAACGGTTTGATTGGCCATGAGCATAAACTCCTCGATCAACTCGTGGCTCTGCAGCCGCTTCACCGGAATAATTTCCACGGGACGCCCCAGCTCATCCAGTTTAAATTTGACTTCCGGCGTTTCGAAATCGATACTGCCTCGCTCCAGGCGCCGCCTTTTTAGCACCTGGCTGAAATCCCGCATCTGGCGCAACACTTCAGCAAACGGATCGAGACTCTTTTTATCATCGATAATTTGCTGCACTTCTTCGTAATTGAACCGCCGCTTGCTGCGAATCACGGAAGGGGTGATGCGGTAGTTTACCAGTTCCCCTTCCGGAGTAAGCTCCATGATGCAGCTAAACGTCAGCCGATCTTCCTCCGGCTTCAGGCTGCAAAGGTTGTTGGAAAGATGTTCCGGAAGCATGGGTACCACCCGATCCACCAGGTAAACGCTGGTGCCCCGCTTCAGGGCTTCTTTATCCAGCGCCGAATTGCGCGGGACAAAATAGCTCACATCGGCGATATGCACGCCCAGCTGGAAATTCCCGTTGGGCAATCGGGTAAGGGAAACCGCATCGTCAAAATCTTTGGCATCCTCGGGATCGATGGTAAACACCAGCTCGTCGCGCAGGTCCAATCGCTCGGCAAGCTCTTTGGGGGTAAGTTTCAGGCGAATTTTCTGCGCCTGCTGCTCCACCTGCGCGGGAAATGCCATGGGCAGGTCAAATCCCTTTGCCACGCTCACCACATCCACTCCCGGTTCATCCGGAAATCCCAGAATCTCCACAATTCGCCCTTCGGGATTCAGAGACGATTTATCCCATTTAATGAACTCCACCACCACCTTCTGGCCGTCCCGGGCGTTCATATCATTTTTGGGCTGGATGTAGAAATCCCGATAGATGCGGGGATCGTCCGGAACCACAAAGCCATAATATTCGCTTTTATGATAGGTTCCCACGAAGGTGGTACGAGCGCGCTTCAGTACAGAAACCACCTGTCCTTCTTTATTGCGCCCGCGGGACACGGCAAACAGTTGCACCAGCACCAGGTCTCCGTCCATGGCGGTATTCAGATGCTGGGCGGGAATAAAAATTTCTTCTCCGGTGCGCTCGTCAGTCACAAAGCCGAATCCTTTCCGGGTAAGCTGGATGGTTCCCTGAATTTGCCGCAATCCGGACGGGACGGTGTAGCGGCGTCCTTTTAATCGAATGACCCGTCCCTCTTTCACCAGTTGCTGCAACGCTTCCCGAAAAAGATGGTAGTTGCTTTTTTCCACGTGCAACGCATGGGACAGTTCTTTGCGGGTTACCGGTTTCCCGCGTCGGCGTTTCAGAAAAGCTAAAATGAGATTCTTAAATGAAGGTGCCTCGGGTGGGGAAGATGGTTTTTTACGCTTTGATTTCCTCTGTTTCATTTCACTCAAAAGATTATCCTTACGATTCGTTCAATGTTCTGATAATCCCGAAAGATATCTACCTTCGGGAAGTTAAATTGATTCAGTAATTTACGAATAGCAGAGGATTGATCATAACCAATTTCCAGATAGACCCTCCCTTTTGTTTCCAGCAAATGTGGGCAGCGGGGGAGGAACTGACGGTAAAATTCCAGCCCATCCTCTCCGGCCAGCAGTGCCCGGGGCGGTTCGTATTCCCGTACCTGGGGATGCAACGCCTGGTAGTCCTGTTGGGAAACGTAAGGAGGGTTGGCAACAATGATGTGAAAACGTTTGGTGGAGGGAACGGAAAAATCTGTGGCATCGGCTTCCTGGAACTGCACATTGGGAACGTTCAGGCGCCGGGCATTTTCCCGGGCAATGTTCAGGGCTTCCGCACTCACATCGATGCCCAGAACCTGCCAGCGGGGACGAAAATGAGCCAGACTGATGGCAATAGCGCCGCTGCCGGTGCCTACATCCAGGACTCGTAATTGCGAGGTTTCGTCGGGAAAATCAGCCAGCACCTGCTCCACCAATTGCTCTGTTTCCGGGCGGGGAATAAGCACCGCGGGAGTCACCCGAAACGACAGCCCCATGAATTCCTGCTCCCCGATGATGTACTGCACCGGCTCCATGCGCACCCGCCGCTGAATGGCTTCCCGATACCGGGCTAACTCCTCCCGGGATAAAATGCGCTCGAACTGCAAGTACAAATCGATTCGCTTTACGCCAAGGATATGGGCCAACAGCAATTCGGCACTCAAGCGGGGTTCCGGCACCTTGTGGCGGGTAAAATAATCGTTCGTCCAGGTGAGTACTTTTTGAACAGTCCAGATCTCGGGCATGGGATTACATGTTTGAACCGGTTACTGGTTGGGAATACACAGGTCTGGTTGAATTGTACAAATTGTATTGAATTGGAAAAAATTTTGAATGAGATGTAATTTTCTTAAAAACGAACAAATTACTTATCTGCTCAATTTTAAAAGAAAAAATAAAAAATCTGCTTTTAATCTTCGATATACTCATAAAGAGAAATAATTTTCTGAATCGATTTTTCTTAATTTTTATCTGAATTTTCAATATTTTTAGGTACTTCTCTGATTTGGGAACTATTTCCGAAAATTTGCTTCATCTTTTCCACATGTTCCTGAACCAACCCGGATTCCATCACTAATTGAAAATTTTGTAAAGCTTTTTCTTCATCAAACTCTCCTTCAAAATCATCTGGCGTCCAGCTCTTCCATCGCCCTGTTTCTAATAGTGCCATTAATTCCTGAAACCGTAAATATTCTCGATGAGAAAGTAATTCTTTTAACGGCTTCATTGTTGAATCCTCCCCACATATTTCGTCGATTCAAAATAACCACCAACCCTTTAAATTTCAAGTAATTTACATCGTGGTCAAACTATGAATTGTGGGGAATAATTTTTTATAAAGCGAAGAACTCACCAGATAAAACACAAAATCGTAAAGTAGATAAAGAAGAAATTCACCTATAATTTTGTCTGTTCAACAGATAGGGATTGCTTCTCGCCCCCTCACGCATTTTCCATTTCGGATTTTAACCGTTCCTCCTGCTCGGCCATGCGCAATTCATCGATAATCATATCCAGATCCCCTTCCATGATTTCGTTCAGGCGGTACAGGGTGAGGTTAATCCGGTGGTCGGTTACCCGTCCCTGGGGAAAATTGTAGGTACGGATTTTTTCGCTGCGGTCGCCACTGCGAATCATAGATCGGCGCTGGCTGGTAATTTTCTCCTGTTGCTTGCGCATTTCCAGATCGTACAAACGCGCCATTAGCACCTTCATGGCTTTGGCTTTATTTTTGTGCTGGGATTTTTCATCCTGGCAGGTGGCAGTAACACCCGTGGGCAGATGCACAATGCGCACCGCACTGTCCGTGGTGTTCACATGCTGCCCGCCGTGCCCGGAAGCACGAAACACATCGATGCGCAAATCGTTGGGATCAATTTCTATCTCCACCTCTTCCACCTCGGGAAGTACCACCACCGAAGCCGCCGAAGTGTGAATGCGCCCCTGGGTCTCCGTCTCCGGTACCCGTTGCACCCGGTGCACCCCGCTTTCGTATTTCAGCTTACCGTACACATTGTTCCCGGTAACGGAAAAAATAATTTCCTTAAATCCCCCGCGTTCGCCGTAATTGGCACTGAGCACTTCCGTTTTCCAGCCCTGCCGCTCGCAGTACTTCTGGTACATGCGGTAGAGGTCTCCGGCAAAAATAGCCGCTTCGTCTCCACCGGTTCCGGCGCGAATCTCCATCACCACATTTTTGCTGTCGTTGGGATCGGGTGGAATAATGAGCAATTTCAACCGATTCTCCAGCTCCTCTGCCCGCTGCTCCAGTTGCTCCAGCTCTTCTCTGGCCAGTTCCCGAATCTCTTCATCGCTCTCTTCCTTAAGCATCGCCCGGGTCGATTCTATCTGCTCCAGGGTTTCGCGATATTCCCGACCGGTTTTCACAATTTCTTCCAGTTCAGAATATTCTTTGGCCAGACGCGTGTACTTCTCGTAATCGTTGACCACCTCGGGGCGGCTCATCTCTCCGCTTAACTCCTGGTAACGCTCTTCAAATTTTTTCAGTTTCTCTAACATGGTGCTCCAGGTTTGTTTTTGCTGATTCTTTTCCCGGGTACACACACCCGGTTCAATCTACCCCTTAAACGCCAGAGGTTTTTTCCGGGAGCCCTTCCCGTGCTGCTTTCAAGGCGGCAATGGCAACTTCCAGCATGCTGTCGTCCGGTTCCTGGGTGGTAATTTTTTGCAGCCAGAGGCCGGGAGCAATAAGCAGTTTTACCAGCGGATGATCCGGCTTCTTTGCAGATGCTTTAATGGCCTCGTAAGAAAAGCCACCCACCAGAGGCACCAGTGGCAGGTGCACCATCAACCGAATAACCAGGTTGATATTGCCATGAAAATAAATAATAAAGGAATCCAGGATGCTGAAAAACAGCAGACTCACCAGCATCACCATCACCAGAAAACTGGTTCCGCACCGGGGATGCAGAGTGGTATAGCGACGGGCATTTTCTACGGTAAGCGGCTCCCCGGATTCAAAAGCGTAAATGGTTTTGTGCTCCGCACCATGGTAACGGAACAACCGTTTCACGTCCTTCATCAGGGAGATGGCGTAAATATAACCCAGGAAAAGGGCAATCCGAATGCTGCCCGCCACCAGATTAAACGTAAACGCGTCCCGCTCGATATTGAACAGATGGGTGGTTACAAACAACGGGAGCGCAAAAAATAGAGCCAACCCCAGAATTAGCGCCACGCTAACCGTTAAAAATGCCGAAAGATTGCTCTGCCCGCTCTTTTTCTGCGACTTCTTTTTTTTCTGACTCTTTTCCTTTTCTTCGGCATCCTGCATGGCCATATCGGCGGAAAAATTCAGATGTTTGATGCCCAGCACCATCACTTCCACCAAAATAATTGCGCCCCGCAGGATGGGAATATTCAGCCACTTCTGGCGCTGAACCAGAGAGCGGTACTCCTGCACTTTAATGGAAATATCGCCATTGGCGCGGCGGACAGCTGTGGCGACCCGTTCCGGCGAACGCATCATCACCCCTTCAATCACCGCCTGCCCACCAATGGGCATTATTTTTTCTTCCTGCAAATCGTCCTGTGCCATAAAATTGTCCATTCTTTTTCCATTTTCCGTCGGGAGGCATTAACCCGCTTTCTTCACGAGCCCGCATCCGCTTTCCAGCAATAAAAAACGGAATGCCGTTTCCGAACACGAAGCATTCCGTTTTCTTAAATATGTAAAAGGTGCAATTGCTACCGACGGTCGCCGTATTTGCGCAGAAACTTTTCCACGCGACCGGCTGTGTCCACTAATTTCTGTTTTCCAGTGAAAAAGGGATGGCAATTGCTACAAATTTCCACATGTAAATCACCCACGGTGGTGCGGGTAACAAAGGTGTTCCCACAAGCGCAGGTTACGGTGGCAATTTTGTATTCCGGATGAATTCCCTGTTTCAAGACAAACCTCCTGAATTAAATTTTAAGCCTGCAAATATACGTCGCCATAAAAAGAAAATCAAGCTACATCAAAATTTTTACGAAAAAAGTGTGCGCCCGGCTACGAACTCATGGAATCCAGGAATTCCTCGTTGTTGCGCGTACCCCGCATTTTGTCCAGCAGAAATTCCATGGCTTCTACCGGATTCATTTCGTTCAGGAGCTTGCGCAGCACCCAAACCCGGGAGAGTTCCTTTTTGGTGAGCAGCAATTCTTCCTTCCGGGTACCGGAGCGGTTGATATCAATCGCCGGGAAGATTCGCCGATCGGCCAGGCGACGATCCAGCACAATTTCCATGTTACCGGTGCCTTTGAACTCTTCGAAAATCACCTCGTCCATCCGGGAACCGGTTTCGATGAGCGCCGTTGCCAGAATGGTGAGGCTGCCTCCCTCTTCGATGTTCCGGGCGGCACCAAAAAATCGCTTGGGACGGTGCAGGGCGTTGGAATCCACACCACCGGAAAGAATCTTACCGCTGTGGGGAACCACCGTGTTGTGCGCCCGTGCCAAGCGGGTAATACTATCCAGCAGAATTACCACATCCTTCTTATATTCCACCAGCCGCTTTGCCTTTTCCAGCACCATGTCGGCAACCTGCACATGCCGCTCGGCGGGCTCGTCGAAGGTAGAAGAAATCACCTCCGCTTTCACATTGCGCTCCATATCGGTCACTTCCTCGGGACGTTCATCAATCAGCAGTACAATCAAAATCACTTCAGGGTGGTTTTCGGTAATGGCGTTGGCAATTTTTTGCAGAATCACCGTTTTACCCGCCCGGGGCGGGGAGACGATCAGCCCACGCTGCCCCTTCCCAATAGGCGTAAG